>JADGQG010000038.1 GCA_017882025.1 Chloroflexota bacterium | reverse complement strand
GCCGCGACTCTCGGCCACGAGCGCGGGGAACGCGTCGGCCGTCACCCCGTAGGCTGCCAGCCCGGGGATCCGGAGCACAGCCGTGAGCCGGTCGAGGGTTGCGAGCAGCGCGTGGCGTGCCGCTTCGCCGGTGCGCGTGCCGTCGGTCGGCGCCGTATCTCCCACCAGCAGGCGCCACACCTCCGCGTAGCGTTCCAGCGCCCGCGATCCGGGCGCTCGCTCCGTGAGTGCCGCGAGGTTCGTGCGCGTGACCGCTGCCACGAGCGCCCCGCATCCCGCGCCGTGGTGGATCCCGAATCTCGCCCCGAGCGGCGCGACCAGCCCGTGCACGGCGCCCAGGCCCGCGCTCGCGAGCGCGATCCCGGAGCAGAGCGCGGCCCACGCCATGGCGCCGCGCGCAGCGGCCGTCTCCGGGGCCCCGGCGCCGTCGAGCACCGCCGCGTGCCATGCTGGCAGCGCGCCGCCGATTGCCGCCAGCCCGCTGCGCGCGACGGCGTCGGTGAAGGGCGAAGCGTCGGTGCTCGTGAACGATTCCAGGAGCTGGGTCAGCGCGTCCATCCCGTCGCCGGCGATCACCGCCGGCGGGCAGCCGGCCAGCAGGTCGGGGTCCAGGAGCGCGATGGACGCCACCAGCCGGTCGTCGCGGAACGACTTCTTGAACGGCGGGTCGTCCGCGGCGGCGTCCGGGAGGCGGCCGGAGATCACCGCGTTCCTCGTCGCCTCGCTGCCCGTCCCGGCCGTCGTCGGCACGGCGATGAACGGCGTCGCTGGCCCCGGGTAGGGCAGGCCGCGCCCCACGCCCTCCAGGTGGTCGAGCACCGACGTGCCGCTTCGCAGGAGCCCGGCGATCGCCTTGGCCGCGTCGAGCGCCGCCCCGCCGCCAATCCCGACGACGACGTCCGGTGGATCCCGACGTCGGTCCGCGACCGCGCCATCCACGAGGTGCGGGGACGGCTCGCCGGCGACGGCCAGGTGGTCCCAGGCCAGGCCGGCGGCCTCAAGCCCGGCCACGAGCGGCGCCCAGGCCGGACCGTCGCGGAACGAGTGGCTGCCGGTCACCAGGAGCACGTGCGTCCCGTACCCGGCTGCGAGGGCGGGCAGTTCGGAGATCCGGCCCGCGCCGAAGACGATCCGCGGCAGTCGCGCGACGCCAAACGGCCCGAGCGGCGCCGGGCCGCTCACGGAAAGACGGGCAGGAGGCCGGCGAAGGACTCGCCGCGCCTCGGCTTCGCCATCCAGCCGGCGACCGCGGTCTTCCACGCCAGGTAATGGGCCGTCTCCTTGTGCGCCGCGGCCGCCGAAGCGTCACGGTACGCCTCGTACAGCACGAACCGGGTCGGGTCGTCGGACGCCTGGAGCACGTCGAACCGGAGGCAGCCCGGCTCGGCCACCGCGCCGGCGTGGTTCGGCCGCGTTGCCTCGATGAAGTCGGTGACGTGCTCCGGGAGCACGTGGACATGGACCAGCGTGACAAACATGGGCGGGACCTCCTGCCACGGAGGGTAGCGCGCACGCGCGAGCAGTTCGCGCCAGAATCACCGCGTCGAGCATCCCCGCCCAGGAGGCCAGCCATGGCCGAATCTCCCGTCCGCGTCGCCTACTACTACCGGACCCGCTGGGGCGCCCACGCGGAGTTCATCGATCTGTTCACCCGCAACCACTGGCCGATCCTGCGCGAGCAGCTCCGCGGAGGCCGCTTCCTCGATGTGACGCTCGACGTGCCGCGCTTCCATGGCGACGGCCGGGCCGATTGGGACGTCCTGGTCACGATCGTCTACCGCGACTGGGCCGCGATGGAGGCGCACGCCGAGATGGAGATCACCGCCCGGCTCTTCCCGGATCAGGTCGCCTATCGGGCTGAGGAGCAGCGCCGCTTCGAGCTCCTCGAGGCGCACTGGGACGTGCCGCTTCAGACGGTGGCGCTGCCGGGCTGACGGAGGATCAGGCGGCCCCCGGCGAGGACGACAGCGGATCGCCGGCGGGTGTCATCGGCGCGCCCGAGCCCGCACCCGCGCTCGACCCACGCCGCCGCTCGAGCCCGACAAGGTTGACGAGCGCGCCGAGCAGGAGCAGGCCACCCGCGACCCGCATCGCCAGCTGGAATGCCTCCGTCGAGGCGGCCTGCGCGGCGGCGGCGAGATCCGGGGGCGTGCCCGCGGGCGTCGGCGCGAGCGGCTGGATCGTCGAAAAGGGCGGCGATCCTCGGTCGTAGGCGGGCGCCTTCGCGGCGAGCGACGGCGTGAACGTGGCGGTGATCGCGATGAACAGCGCGGCACTCACGAGCGGCGCGCCGACCCGCGAGACGGCGTTGTTGATCGCCGACCCCAGCCCGGCCCGGGCCACCGGCACGGACGCCATCAGGGCCGTGGTCAGAGGCGCCACGAGCATCGCGATCCCGACGCCGAAGAGGAGCGTGGTCGGGAGGACGTCCACCAGGAAGTCCACCGGAGGCACGAGGCTCGCCGCCGAGTCCGGCCGCGCCGCCCAGGCGGCGCTCGTCGCCGGGATCCGCGAGATCCAGAAGAGGCCGGCGCCCATCAGGAGCGGCCCGGCGACCATGAAGGGCCGCGCGCCGTGGCGAGCGGCGAGGCGTCCGGCGGGCGTCGAGAGAAGCGTCAGCAGCAGGCTCGAGGGGATCCCGATGATGCCGGACGCGAGCGGCGTGTAGCCCAGCGTGCCCTGCAGGAAGAGGTTCTGGAACGTGAGGCTGACGTAGAGCGCGCCGTAGATGACGAGCGTGGAGAGGTTGACGACCGAGAAGTTGCGCGACCGGAAGATGCCCAGCGGCACGAGCGGGTTCGGCCGAACGGCCATCAGCACCGGAAATGCGACCAGCGCTACCGCCCCGATCCCGAGCGCCGCGAACGCCAGCGGGTCCTGCCACGCCTGTTGCTGGCCCCGGGTCGCACCGAAGGCGAGCCCACCGACCGCGACGACGGCGACGACCGCCCCCAGCCAGTCGAACCGGCCCGTCGCCCCCTCGTTGCGCGACTCGGGAACCGCCCGGAGCGCGATGAGCGCGATGACCACGAGCGGCAGGTTGATGAGGAACGCGGCCCGCCACGAGACGGTCTGGACCAGGAAGCCGCCAAGGAGCGGCCCCAGGGTGAGCAGCGCCGATGTCGAGGCCGCCCAGACCCCGATGGCCCGCCCTCGTTCCTCGCCGTCGAAGGAAGCCGTGATGATCGAGAGCGCCCCCGGCACGAGGAGCGCACCGGCCGCGCCCTGGAGGAGGCGGGCGAGGATCAGCACTTCCATCGTCGGGGCCACCCCGCAGATCGCGGACGTGATCCCGAATCCCAGCAGGCCCAGCCGGAAGATGCGGCGCCGTCCCAGGCTGTCGGAGAGCGCCCCGGCCAGGACCAGGAGCGCGGCGAGCACCGCCAGGTACCCGCTGGAGACGTAGGTAAGGCCCTCCAGCCGTCCGACGAGGGATGCGGGCAGCTCCCGCCCGATCGTCTCGAGGGCGACGTTCACGATCGTCCCGTCGAGGAAGACGATCCCCGACCCCAGGACCACCGCGAGCAGGATCGGGCCGCGGCGGGTGCTCATCGCGCGCGGTCGCGGCGCCCGCTGTCCGGCCGCATCACTTCGGTGCCAGCGTGCCGACGTGGTCGATCGCCCGGGCGATCCAGGCGTCGAGGGCCGCCGGGTCCGCGATGATCGAGGCCGGCAGCGTCACGTACTCGCGCATCGGCCGGCCGGGCATCGGCTCGAAGTCCCCGCCGCCAAGCTCCCGCAGCGCCGCGCGGTCGGCGTCCGCCAGCCGGACCACCCAGCGATCCTGGTAGAGCGACGTCGTCAGGTGGCCGCCGAGGAAGGCGGCCGGGTAGCCGAACATCTGGCGCATTGCCAGCTCCGGGTGCGCGTGCACGCACGTTGCGAACGCAGCCACCAGCTCCGGCGGCGACTTCTTCCACGATGAGCCGGCCATTTTCGCCCTCCGCCGGCGAGTCTACGCGAGCGGCGGGGGACCGCCTTCAGGAGGTCTATCGCGGCCCTGGACCGGCACCACTCTGCCATACTGGCGGCGCTCCGAGCGGTAGCCCGCCGCCCGTGCACGCCCGTGCGGGTCGTCGCGCCCTGGAGCTGGCCCACGTGAGCATCGAGTCGTTCCAGACTGGTCGAAGAGTCGAGGTAGTCTGGTCACGACGATAGGCGAACGAGGTCCAGAGACCGAACCCGGCGGCATACCGAACCCAGCGGCATGAGGACCACGGTGATGGAGCAGATCGAGTTTGGCGGCTGGCCTAACTGCCTCCGCCTGGCGAACGACCAGATCGAGCTGGTTGCAACCACGGACGTGGGCCCCCGCATCATCCGGCTCGCGTTCATCGGCGGACGGAACCTGTTCAAGACGTTCGACGCGACGCTCGGCTTGAGCGGTGGCACCGAGTGGCGGAGCTACGGCGGGCATCGCCTGTGGCACGCCCCGGAGACACGCCCGCGGACGTACGCGCCGGACAACGGGCCGGTAGAGCACGAGTGGGATGGCGAGACGCTCACGCTCCGTGGGCTCGAGCGCGAGAACGGCCTCGAGAAGGAGATGATGGTCACGCTCGATCGCTCGGCACCTCGGGTGATGGTCCGCCATCGGATCACCAACCGCGGCCCATGGGCGGTCGAGCTCGCGCCATGGTCGATCTCCGTCATGGCCCCGGGCGGGCGGGCGATCCTCCCGCACGCGGAGTACCGGCCGCATCCCGACTCGCTCAATCCCGCCAGTCCTCTGGTCCTCTGGTACTACACGGACATGAGCGACTCGCGCTGGAACTGGGGCCGCCGCTACATCCAGCTTCGCCAGGACCCGGCTGCGACGTCAGCCCAGAAGGTCGGCTTCCTCAACACGAAGGGGTGGGCGGCCTATGTCCTCGAGGGAGACGCGTTCGTCACGCGGTTCCCCTACATCCCGGACGCGAGATACCCGGACTATGGCTGCAACATCCAGACGTTCACCAACTCGGAGATGCTCGAGATGGAAACCCTCGGACCGATCTCCCGGATCGAGCCCGGCGGATTCGTCGATCACGATGAGATCTGGGAGCTCCGGCACGCGGACGTGACCGAGAGCGAGGCCGACATCGACGCGTTGATCACGGGATGATCCAGCGCCTCTCGATCCACGAGGTTGCTGCCGCGTCATCTATCAGTTCGCCACGTCCCCGCGCCATGGCCGGGTGGATGCGGCCCGCACGCCGGGGTCAGCCCTCGGTGACGAACCCCGCACCGGCGACCGCATCAACGGCGTAGACGCGGGGCATCAGGCCGGTCCGTCCCGGATAGTCCGCCATGACCCGGTCGGTCAGCGCGTCCACGGCCCCGCGCTCCACGAGGTTGATCGTGCAGCCGCCGAACCCCGCGCCCGTCATCCGGGCCGCGGCGACGCCCGGCACGGTCGCCGCGATCTCCACGAGCGCGTCGAGTTCCGGTGAGACGACCTCGAAGTCGTCCCGCAGCGACGCATGGCTGGCCGCCCACAGCCGGCCCACCGCCGCGAGGTCGCCGGCGGCGAGCGCATCGATCGTCTCCACGACGCGCCCGTTCTCCGTGACGATGTGGCGGCTGCGGCGGAAGACGTCGTCACCGACCAGGTCGCGCATCCGCGGCAGCATCGCCGGCGTCACGTCGCGCAGCGATTGGACGCCGGGATTCTCGGCCCCAAGCGCCGCCGCCGCGGCCTCGCATTGGGCCCGCCGGACGTTGTATTGCGACGTCGTGAGGCTGCGCGTGGAGCCGGTGTGGATCACGACGAGCGTGTGGGTGACCAGCGGCAGTGCGACCGACCGGAAATCGAGCGACCGGCAGTCGAGGAGGACCGAGGCGCCCGCCACGCCGCAGGCGCTGGCGAACTGGTCCATGAGGCCGCAGTTGACCCCGACATAGCCGTTCTCGGCGCGCTGGCAGATCCGCGCGAGCGCCAGTGGCGCCACGTCCCCGCCGGGCGCATCCGCGAGCGCCCACGCCGACGCCAGCTCGAGCGCGGCCGAAGACGAGAGGCCCGACGCGGTTGGCAGCGAGCTGACGATGATCCCGCGCAGCCCGCGCATCGCGACGCCTGCCTCGGCAAGGGCCCACGCGGTGCCGGCGACATAGTCGATCCACGACCCGCGCCGCTGCCCGATCGTGTTGAGATCGAAGCGGGCGCGTTCGCCCGTCGCGCCGCTCACGAGCTCCACCCGGCCGTCGTCGGTGGGCACGAACGCGATCCGGATCTCCAGGTCGATCGCGGCCGGGAGCACGAAGCCCAGGTTGTAGTCGGTGTGTTCGCCGATGAGGTTGACGCGACCGGGCGCCCGCACGATCCGGATCGTGCCCGGGTCGGCGGCGGCGCGCGGCTCGACCGCGGCGAGGGCGGCGCGCATGGCGCCGGGCGCGAGATCCGCCGGCTCCGCCGCCGGAGGGCGGGTGGACATCGTCACGCCCGGATATCGACGACGAAGCCCGGGTGCACCTCGCGAGGCAGCAGCGGGATCGCGGCCAGCCGCTCGGCGCTCAGCTCCGGGAGCGTGTCGTTGATGAAGAGCGCGGTCGCCGTCTCGACCGAAGCCCGGATCTTCGTCAGTCGCTGGGACCGGTTGGGCGGGTAGAACTCGACCGCCAGGTGCCAGTCGTCAGCGTCCGCCGGCGCCTCGTGGACGATCAGCATGTACGGCAGCTCGAAGCCGAAGAGGCCGTTGTACCGGGCGACGACACCGTAGAGCGCGTCGGCCAGAGAACGCGCCTCGTCCGGCCGGAGGTCGGCCAGGCGACGGAGCCCATGCCGGACGGCCCGCACGTGGACCTCGAACGGCCAGCGCGGCGCGAACGGGACCCCGATGGCCCAATGCTCGTTCGCTGCCAGGACGCGCGTGGAGGCGCGCTGCTCCGCGACCACGGCGCAGGAGAGGCAGGCGCCGCGCGCCGCCCGGTGCTCCGCCAGGGCGGCCACGCGTCGCTCGATGATCGGCGGGAGGTGCCCGAAGGCGTAGATCTGGCCATGCGGGTGCGAGAGCGTGGCGCCGATCTCAGCGCCCCGGTTCTCGAACGCCATGACGAACGCGTGGCGCGGATTCGCCCAGAGTTCGCGAGTCCGGTCCATCCAGACGGCGATGACGCGCGCTGTCTCGGCCGGGGTGAGCGTCGCGAAGTTGCCCTCGTGGCGCTCCGTGAACATGACGACCTCGCACGCACCCGCGGATGGGGCGAACCGGGGATCGTCGGGGTCCGGGACGGGCGGCGGGTTCGCCACGAACGACGGGAACCGGTTCTCGAAGACGGCCGCCTCGTAGCTGAAGGCGATCTCCGGCCCGCCCGGGCAGAGTGGACAGCGAAAGCGCTCGGCCGGGCTGCCGGCGACCGTCCCACTCCCGCTCGGGGCAGACGAATGCGGGCGCACGTTCCGGGCGGGACTCACCGCGATCCAGCTGGCCGTGAGCTCGTCGCGGCGCATGTGGAGCGCGGTCGGCTCGGAGCGGGGAGCATCGGCCGGCGGGACGCCGCGGACCTCGCCGTAGACGTGGATCCGGCGCCCGTCAGGCAGCTCGAACGACGTGCGCGGAAGCGGAAGCGGAGCGGTGGACTGGGTCACGGGTGCCCAAGTGTACGGCGCTGCGCAGGTGCCACGTGCGCGGGGCCGCCGAACGGCGTCCGCGAACGCGGTCAGTCGTCCAGGTTCGGCGCCAGCCAGCGGGCCATCTCCGCGAGCGGGCGACCCTTGCGCCGGGCGTAGTCCTCCAGCTGGTCCGGCCCGATTCGCCCGATCCCGAAGTACGCGGCCTCCGGCCGCCAGAGATAGATGCCGCTCACGGACGCCGCGGGGCGCATCGCCATCGACTCGGTGAGCGTGATCCCGGCGCGCGCCGGAGCTTCCAGGAGCGCGAAGAGCGTCTCCTTCTCCGTGTGGTCGGGCAGCGCCGGGTAGCCGGGCGCGGGACGGATCCCCTGGTATCGCTCGGCCACCAGGTCGACGTTCGAGAGGGCCTCGTTGGGCGCGTAGCCCCAGAGCTCCCTTCGGACCATCTCGTGGAGCCGTTCCGCGAACGCCTCGGCCAGTCGGTCGGCGAGCGCCTTGACAAGGATCGCGTGGTAGTCGTCGTGCGCGGCCTCGAATGCCGCCGCCGTCTCGGCGACGCCGTGGCCGGCCGTGACCGCGAACGCGCCGACGTAGTCAAGGACGCCCGATTCCCGCGGCGCCACGAAGTCCGCGGCGGCGATGTTCGGCCGACCGGGCGGTTTCTGCTGCTGCTGGCGCAGGGTTCGCAGGACGGCGAGCAGCCCGGCTCGATCCGCGGAGGTGTACAGCTCGATGTCGTCGCCCACGGCGTTCGCCGGCCAGAAGCCGACCACCGCGCTTGCCCGCAGCAGCCGGTCAGCAGCCAGGCGTTCGAGGAGCGCCTCCGCGTCCGCGTGGAGCGAACGAGCCTGGGCGCCAACGCGTGCGTCCGCGAGGATCTCCGGGTAGTGGCCCTTGAGCTCCCAGGTGGCGAAGAACGGAGTCCAGTCGATCCGCGGCACCAGGTCCTGGAGCGGGTGATCCACGAAGGCGCGGACGCCGCTGAACGTCGGGACCGGCACGGGCACGCCCAGGTCCACCCGCAGCGCGTTCGCGCGGGCCTCATCGATCGAGACGCGGGCTTCACGCGCCCGCCGGGCGCCCCGTTCGCGCCGCAGGGTCTCGTATTCGGCGCGGATGCCGGCCGCGAAGGCGCGGCGTTCCCCGCCGAGCAGTGCACCCACGACCCCGACGGCTCGCGACGCATCGGCGACGTGGACCACCGGGCCCGAGTAGCCCGGCTCGATCTTCACCGCCGTATGGATCCGGGACGTGGTCGCTCCGCCGATGAGGAGCGGGATCGTGAAGCCCTCGCGCTCCATCTCCGCGGCCACGTGGCGCATCTCCTCGAGCGACGGCGTGATCAGGCCGGAGAGCCCGATCACGTCCGCGCCGACCTCCCGCGCCGTGGCGAGGACCTTCGCTGCCGGGACCATCACGCCGAGGTCGATGATCTCGTAGTTGTTGCAGCCCAGCACGACCCCCACGATGCTCTTGCCGATGTCGTGGACATCGCCCTTGACGGTGGCCATGACGATCCGGCCCTTTGCCTGGGGCGCGCGGCCGCCGGCCGCCTGCTCGGCCTCGATGAACGGGACGAGGTGCGCGACCGCGGTCTTCATGACCCGCGCGCTCTTGACGACCTGCGGGAGGAACATCTTGCCGGCCCCGAAGAGGTCGCCGACGCGGTCCATCCCGGCCATCAGCGGCCCCTCGATCACGTCGAGCGGGCGCGCGGCGCGCAGGCGGGCCTCCTCGACGTCGGCAACGACGAACTCGGCGATCCCCTCGACCAGCGCGTGGGTGAGCCGCTCCTCCACCGGCAATGCCCGCCAGGCGAGGTCCGGGCCGCTCCCGTGGGCGCCGCCGCGCGCCGTATCGGCGACCACGAGGAGTCGCTCCGTGGCGTCGGGGCGCCGGTTGAGCACGAGGTCCTCGACCCGCTCCCGGAGCCCCGGCTCGATCTCCGAGTAGATCGCGAGCGCGGCTGGATTCACGATCCCCATGCCCATCCCGGCCCCCACCGCGTGGTACAGGAAGACCGCGTGGATCGCCTCGCGGACTGGATCGTTGCCCCGGAACGAGAACGAGACGTTGCTGACGCCGCCGCTCACCAGTGAGTGGGGGAAACGGCGCCGCAGCTCCCTGGTTGCTTCCATGAACGCGGTGCCGTAGCCGGCGTGCTCCTCGATCCCGGTCCCGATCGCGAAGACGTTCGGGTCGTGGACGATGTCCTCGTCGTCGAAGCCGGCCTGCTCCACGAGCAGCCGATGGGCGCGCGCAAGGATCTCGACCTTGCGCTCGACGCTGTCGGCCTGGCCGGACTCATCGAAGGCCATGACGACGACGGCGGCGCCGTACCGTCGGGCCAGCCGGGCCTGGGCCAGGAACGGCGCCTCGCCCTCCTTGAGCGACAGCGAGTTGACGACCGGCTTGCCTTGCACGGACCGCAGGCCGGCCTCGATCACCGACCACTTCGACGAGTCGATCATCACGGGAACTCGGGCGATCGCAGGCTCCCCGGCGATCAGGTCCAGGAAGCGGGCCATGGCCGCCTCCGAGTCCAGCATCGCCTCGTCCATGTTCACGTCGATGAGCTGGGCGCCGTTCTCCACCTGCTCCCGGGCGATCGCGACCCCGGCGTCGAAGTCGTCGGCGAGGATCCGCCTCGCGAAGGCTCGAGAGCCCGTCACGTTCGTCCGTTCGCCCACGTTGACGAAGCGCGACTCGGGCCCGATCTCCACCGCCTCCAGGCCGGCCAGGCGCGTCCGGCTCGGCAGCGTCGGGATCGCTCGCGGCGCGATGCCGCGGACGGCGGCAGCCACGGCCCGGACGTGTGCCGGGGTCGTGCCGCAACAGCCGCCGACCAGGTTGACCAGGCCATCGCGCGCGAACCCGGCGAGGACGCCCGCGGTCTCGTCGGGCGCTTCGTCATAACCGCCCAGCTCGTTCGGGAGGCCAGCGTTCGGGTAGGCCGTGACGCGCACATCCGCGACGCGACCGAGCTCCGCGACGAACGGCCGGAGCGCCGCCGCCCCCAGCGCGCAGTTGAGGCCGATGCTCCACGGCCGGGCGTGGCGGACGGAGTACCAGAACGCCTCCGGTGTCTGCCCGGACAGCGTCCGGCCGGAGAGATCGACGATCGTGCCGGAGAGCATCACCGGCAGCCGCAGCCCGGTCGCCTGGAAGACCTCCTCGAGCGCGAAGATCGCGGCCTTCGCGTTGAGCGTGTCGAAGATCGTCTCCACCAGGAGGAGGTCGACGCCACCGTCGATGAGACCGCGGGCCGCCTCCGCGTAGGCCGCGCGGAGCTCCTCGAAGCGGACGTTGCGGGCGCCCGCGTCCGCGACGTCCGGGGAGATGGAGGCGGTCCGGTTCGTTGGTCCCAGCGCACCGGCGACCCAGCGCGGCCGGCCATCGCGCGCCTCCGCCGCGTCCGCAGCCGCGCGGGCCAGGCAGGCGGCGGCCTCGTTCATCTCGCGGGCGAGGTGGGCCAGCCCGTAATCGGACTGGCTGATGGCGGTGGCGTTGAACGTGTTCGTCTCGATGACATCGGCGCCTGCGTCAAGGTAGGCGGCATGGATCGCCGAGATGATGTCGGGTCGCGTCAGTGAGAGCAGATCGTTGTCGCCGCGCAGGTCGCGCGGATGGTCCCGGAAGCGCGCCCCCCGGAAGTCGGCCTCGCTGAGCAGGTACTCCTGGATGAGCGTGCCCATGGCGCCATCGAGGACCAGGATCCGCTCCGCCGCCGTCGCGTCGAGAAGGGACCGCCGATGCTCGCGGGTGAATGGCTTCATCACCCGAGTGTAGCCCGCCTGCCGCCGCCGCCGCGGCGGCAGACTTTCAGTCGCGATCGAGCTCGAGGTCGGCGGTCAGCTGCTCGCCGGCCTGCCAGTCGTCGGGGTGCTCCTGGCGCATGCGGTGTGCCTCCCGCGAGGCCCAGGAGGCAGTGGCGGGATGCGCCTCGCGCAGCGCCTCCGTGTGGGCGTAGCGACGTTGGAGCGCCGCCAGCATCGCCCCGTGGAGCGCTCGGGGCGACATGCCCGCGATTCGCTGCTCGACGCCAGGCTGGAAGTCGATTGGCACCTTTATCCGCGCGAAGAACGCGCCGACCTCGCCGGTGAGCGGGTCGACCGACTGGCTGTGGCCGGTGGAGCGGACGATCGGAGCCGGCGACTCGAAGACGACGATCGTCGTGTCGGTGTCGAGCGCCGCGACCGTGACGTCGCCGCCGAAGCTCAGGAACGAATTGAACGCCTCCACCCGATCAACCGCGCGGATCGTTCCCCAGCTGAAGGGCTCGTGACGCGGGATCTGCGTCGCGCGGGTGAGTTCCACCGTGCGCCCGCGGCCCCCGCTCGACACCCAGTGCTCCACGAGCTCGGCATCGAAATGTTCCTGCGTGGGTCGGCTGCGCAACGCGATGAGGAGCTGGGCCGTCCCCGTCTCCTCCGGGTGTGAGCCGTTCACGACCACGAAGCCCAGCCGGGCGAGCCGCTCGGCGGCCTGGCGGAGGGCGGGGCCGGTCGCCATCGAATCGCCGCTCTGGCTGGTCATGGGCGCCAGTCTGGACCCTCCGGCACGTCGGGGCAGCCGCCGGATCGGCCGTTCCGGCGGGCCAGTCGGCCCGGACTGCGGCCGACGCGCGTGGGTCGCTGCTCCACGGGACGACGGATGGGTGGGCCAGGAAGATGCCGCGGGCACGAATTTCGCCCGTGAAGTACCCTCTTCCCATCGTGTCGTGAATGGACTAACGTGCACGCGCAAGCCCGCCAGGCGGGCACAGAATTTCCGGCAGACACGATCGCTCCCACTCACGGACTCCCGCGAGACAGTCGGTCAAGGGTCGCGGGCGCCGGCGAGCACAGAGGAGC
>JADGQG010000037.1 GCA_017882025.1 Chloroflexota bacterium | reverse complement strand
TGGCCGGAGGCGGCGAGCGTCGTCAACGCCTGGGGCGAGCCGCCGCCGTGGACGTAGAGGGCGCGCCACTCGGCTGCCCACGTGATGAAATAGAGGCGCGAGCTGCGGACCGGCCCAACCGCCGGCGGGTCCCCCTCGCCGAAGATCAGCATGTAGCGCGCGATGCCGCCCTCCGCCGGCGCCTGCCAGACCACCGATGCCTGGTTGAACCCCGACTGCGGCCGCGCGTCCGCCTGGTCGTCCACCATCACGGCGATCGGATGCCGTGCCGCGAGCGCCGGGGCGACGAGGCGCCCCGTGAGCGGGGCGACCGCGAGGATGGGTGTCGGCACGGGTGTCGGCACGGGCGCGGGCGCGGGTGTCAGTGTCGGTGTCGGGGTCGGTGTCGGGGTCGGCGGGACGGTGGCCGGGATCGCGGAGCCCGTGCGACCGACCGCGGGGACGCTCGCGGATGGCACCGGCGAGGTGGGCGAGCCGCACGCCGCGATCGCCCCGGCGACGGCCGCGGCGAACAGGATCGGGCGGAGGCGATCGCGACCGCCGGGCGGGCGAGGGCTCGGGAGGGATCTCATGCCGGGCGGAGAATACCCCGGACGCAGTAGGCTGGGCGCAGCGAAGCCGCGGACCGTCCGGCCGGCACCCCGCCACGCCGTCGCCCCCGCGTCGAACCCCCGCGGAGGGAACCCGATGTCCGACCAGTCGATCCCCGAGCCCATCACCCCCACGCCCGCCACCGGATCTCTCGACGTCGCGGCCGTCGACGTCCTCGAGTTCGAGCGGGGAGCGATCGGCGGCGTCCGGGCCACGGACGTCGCGGCCCGCCTCGCCGTTGTCGGCGGGATCGCCGCGAATCACGCCTCGGTCGAGATGGGCGTGGTCAGTGGCATCGTCGCCCGCGAGGCCACGGTCCAGCAGGGCCTGGTCCGCGGCGTGCTGGCCCAGAACGCCCGCGTCGAGCAGGCGCTCGTGCGCGTCGTGGTGGCCAACACCGTGCAGACCGGCCCGACGACCGGAATCCTGGTCGCCGTTGCGCGGCGGATCGATGGCGAGGCGAAGATCCTCGTCGACTGGCGCGGAGCGCTCGCCTTCGGCGCCGCGCTGGGGGCGTTCCTCGCGCTGATCCGGGTGGCCCGCCACCGGGCGTAACGGTCGGTCGCCTGTATACTCGGGCCGGGTCCGCGCGCGCGATCGCCGATCGCCCTTCTGGTCCGTGCGACCCCACGGGAGCCCGCAGACCGCTCGTGATCGATCCCACCGCGCGCGTCCATCCCTCCGCCGACCTGGAGGCTGGCGTGTCCGTCGGCCCGGGGACCAGCATCTGGCAGCGCGCGCAGATCCGCAGCGGGGCCACGATCGGCGCCGAGTGCGTCATCGGCCGCGACGCCTTCATCGATGTCGGCGTCCCGATCGGGAGCCGCGTCAAGATCCAGAACGCGGCCCTCGTCTACCACGGCGTCATCGTGGAAGACGGCGTCTTCATCGGCCCCAACGCCATCCTCACCAACGACCGGTTTCCGCGGGCGATCACCGCAACGGGCGAGCTGGCCCGGGCCGACGACTGGGAGGTCAGCCCCATCGTGCTTCGCCAGGGCGCCGCGATCGGCGCCGGGGCGGTCGTGGTGGCCGGCACGACGGTGGGCCGGTTCGCGACCGTTGGCGCGGGCGCGGTCGTCACCCGCGACGTGCCGGATCACGCGCTCGTGGCCGGCAATCCGGCCCGGCGCCTGGGCTGGGTCTGTTACTGCGGCCGACGGCTCGTGGGGCCGACCGGCGCCCGGGTCGCGTCCGACCACGCCGGCGCCGCCCGCTGTCCGCGGTGCGACGCCGCATTCGACATCGCCGGCGACGCGTGCGCCACGAGCTGAACGGAGGCACCCGATGATCCCCATCTCGCGGCCGGACATCGGCCCGTCCGAAGAGAAGGCCGTCCTCGAGGTCCTCCGCTCCGGCATGCTTGCCATGGGCAAGAAGACGCTCGCCTTCGAGGAGGCCTGGGCGGCGTACTGCGGCGTGCCGCATGCGATCCTCATGAGCAACGGCACGGTGGCCCTGGAGGCGATCCTCCACGCGCTCGGGATCGGGCCGGGCGACGAGGTGATCACCGTCTCGTTCAGCTTCAACGCGACCGTCAGCGCGATCCTCCGCGTCGGCGCCACGCCTGTCCTGGTCGATGTTCGCGAGGACGACTTCTGCATGGATCCGGCGCTCGTGGAGGCGGCCATCACGCCCCGCACGAAGGCGATCCTGCCGGTCCATCTGTACGGCCTGATGGCGGACATGGACCCGCTCACGGAGATCGCGGATCGCCACGGCCTGCGGATCGTGGAGGATGCTGCCCAGGCCCACGGCGCGACGTACCACGGGAAGCGCGCCGGCCGGTTCGGCCCGGCGATGTTCAGCCTCTATGCCACGAAGAACCTGATGACCGGCGAGGGCGGCTTCGCCACGACCGATGACGACGAGGTGGCCGATCGGCTCCGCCTCTTCCGCAATCACGGTATGCGGGTCCGCTATCACCACGACGCGCTGGGCACGAACTTCAAGCCCACTGATCTCGCGGCCGCCATCGGCCTCGCCCAGCTCACCCGTCTCGACGAGCGGACGGCGACCCGGCGGGCGAACGCGGCCTACCTGACGGAGCACCTGGCCGGCGACTACCTGACGCCGACCGTTCCCGAGGGCCGGGACCACGTCTGGCACCAGTTCGTCATGCGCTTCCCCGGTGAGCGCCAGCGGGTGATCGACGGGCTGACCGAGCGCGGGATCGGCACCCTCATCTACTACCCGGTGCCGATCCACCGGCAGGCCTACCTGCAGGCCTACGTGCCGGGCGCGGCCGACCTCGACCTCCCGGTCACCGACCGGCTCTCCGACGACGTGCTCGCGATCCCTGTCCATCCGAAGCTCTCGGCCGAGGACCTCGCGACGATCGTCCGCGCGGTCCGGGAGGTCGCGACCACGATCGACGCCGCGGCCGCGGACGCCGCGCCGGCGGCTCGCTGATGGCGGCGCCTCTCCGGGTCGGCCTGGCCGGCCTGGGCTCGATGGGTCGAAACCACCTCCGCGTGATCGCCGCCCATCCCGAGTGCCGCCTCGCCGCGATCGCCGATCCCGACCCGGCGGCCCTGGCCGATGCCGTGGCGAAGACCGGTGCGGAGGGCTTCGCCGACCCGGGCGCAATGGTCGCGGAGGCCGCGATCGAGGCGGTCGTGGTGGCCGCGCCGACGACGGCCCACCTCGCCCTCGCCCTGGCTGCCATCGGCCGCGGGCTGCCTGTGCTCGTCGAGAAGCCCATCGCCGCGACGCCCGACGAGGCGTTCGAGATCGTGGCCGCGGCCCGTGCCGCCGGCGTGCCGATCCAGGTCGGCCACGTCGAGCGCTACAACCCTGCCGTCCTTGAGCTTGGACGCCTCCTCCGTGCCGGCATGCTGACGACGATCTACTCGATCGCGAGCCGCCGGGCCGGGCCGTTCCCTGCCCGGATCCGCGACGTGGGCGTCACGATCGACCTGGCCACTCACGACGTGGACATGCTGAGCTGGATCGCCGGCGAGCGCCCCACTCGCGTCTACGCGGAGCTCGCCCAGCGGATTCATGCCTCCCACGAAGACCTGCTCTTCGGGCTCCTCCACTTCCCGTCGGGGGCCACCGGCATGCTCGACGTGAACTGGCTGACGCCGGTCAAGCGGCGCCAGCTCGTCGTGGTTGGCGAAGAGGGGATGTTCGAGCTTGACTACCTCACCCAGCGGCTCACCTTCACCAAGTCGGATCTCGCCCACCCCCAGCTGATCGCGGGCTTCGCCCCGACGTTCGCCGGCGACGTTGCCGAGATCCCGGTCGTGACCGTCGAGCCGCTCAAGGCCCAGCTCGACGCGTTCGTGCGAGCAGTCCGGACAGGTGATCGCCCGTACGTCGACGGCGAGGACGGCGCCTGGGCCGTCGCGGTCGCGACGAGCCTCCTGCGATCGGCGGCGCTGGTCCGGCCGGTCGACCTCGGAGACCTCCCCGCGAGGCTGGAGTCCGCATGAGCATCGTTACCCGTCCGTCCGTCGGCGGCTCGCTCGTGGGCGGCGCGATCGCGCTTCCCCTCAACCCGTGCGTCCACCCGACGGCCCGCCTCGTCGCTTCATGGACCGGCGAGCCAGACACTGCGGGGACGGTCGCGGTCGTCGGGGCGGGCAAGATGGGCCTGCCCCTCGCAGCCCAGTTCGCGACCCACGGCTGGCACGTCATCGCGGTCGACGTCAACGAAGCCGTGGTCGCCGCGATCAACGAGGGCCGTTCGCACGTGGCCGAGGAGCCCGGCCTTGGCGAGGTCGTGGCCCGCGTCCACGCGGAAGGTCGGCTGCGCGCCACGCTCGACGCGGCCACGGCCGCCCGCGAGGCCGACGTCGTCGTGCTCATCGTGCCGGTGATGCTCGACGCGGAGCACCGCCCGGACTACCGCTACATGGACCCGGCGGTCGATTCGATCGCGCCCGGCATCCATGCCGGCAGCACCGTGATCTTCGAGACGACGCTGCCGATCGGCGACACGCGCCGCCGGTTCACGCCCCGGCTGGCGGCCGCAAGTGGCCTCGAACCGGACCGCGACTTCTTCGTCGCCTTCTCGCCGGAGCGCCTCTTCTCCGGCGCCGTGATGGCCAACCTCGCCACGTACCCCAAGCTGGTCGGCGGGATCGGCCCGGCCTCCACGGACCGCGCCGCCCGCTTCTACGACAGCGTCCTGGACGCCGAGGTCGTGGCCATGTCCAGCGCCGAAGCTGCCGAGTTCAGCAAGCTCGCCGACACGACATACCGCGACGTGAACATCGCCCTGGCCACCGAGTACGCCCGGGCCGCCGACCTGCACGGGATCGACGTCCAGGAGGTGATCGCGGCGGCGAACAGCCAGCCCTACAGCCACATCCACCAGCCAGGGATCGGCGTCGGCGGGCACTGCATCCCGGTCTACCCGTATCTCCTGCTCGACCGAGCCCCGGGGCTCGAGGTCGTGATGGCCGCCCGCCGCGTGAACGACGGCCAGGTGGATGCCGCGGTCGCGATCCTCGACCCGCTGGTCGGCGGCCTCGTTGGGGCGCCGGTCCTCGTCCTTGGCCTGACCTACCGCGACGGCGTCAAGGAGCTCGCCTACTCGCGAGCGTTGCCGCTGATCGAGGCGCTCGCCGCGGCCGGCGCCGAGGTCTGGGCCCATGACCCGCTCCTCTCCGCCGCGGAGGTGGAGGCGCTCGGCGTCCGGCCGTACCGCTGGGGCGAGGCCGGGCCGTTCCGCGCCGTGATCATCCAGACGGGCGACCCCGCGTTCCGCGGGCTGGACCCGGCCTGGTTCCCGGCGCTCGCGGTCGTCTATGACGGCCGCAACAGCCTGCGAGAGCTGGCCCTGCCGGCGGGTGTCGCCTACGTCGGCGTTGGCGTGCAGGCGTCCACGCGGCAGCGCGCCTCGGCCTGACGGCCGCCGCTCGACGGGAGACCCGGACCCGTGCGGATCGTCAGCGTCGTCGGGACCCGCCCGCAGCTGATCAAGGCCGCGGCCCTGTCAGCGGCCCTCCGGGCCCGCCACGACGAGGTCCTCGTCGACACGGGCCAGCACTGGGACGAGCAGATGGCCGGCGTCTTCTTCGCGGAGCTCGGCCTGCCGCGCCCGGATCACAGCCCCGGGATTGGCGGGGGCGGGCACGCCGAGCAGACGGGGCGGATGCTCCTGGCCCTCGAGCCGATCCTCGTGGCGGAGCACCCGGACGCCGTGCTCGTCTACGGCGACACGAACTCCACCCTCGCCGGCGCCCTGGCCGCAGCGAAGCTTGGGATCCCCGTCGCTCACGTGGAGGCCGGACTCCGGAGCTTCGACCGGCGGATGCCCGAGGAACTCAACCGGGTCGTGGCAGATCACCTGGCGACATGGTGCTTCGCGCCCACACCGGCCGCGGTCGCGAACCTCGCCGCGGAGGGGATCGCCCGCGGGGTCCTCCAGGTCGGCGACCTGATGCAGGACCTCGCCGCGCGGGTCGTCGCCGAGGTTCGCGATCCGGCCGTGCTGCGGCCGATCGGGGAGCGCCTGGGCCTGGCGCTTCGTCCCGGTGGGTTCATCTTCGCCACCGTCCACCGCGTTGAGAACCGCGATCCCGCGGCGATGGCCGCCTGGACCGACATCCTGGGTGCCGCGTCCCGGCCCGACCGCCCGGTCGTGCTGGCCCTCCACCCGGGCACCGCGGCCGCGCTGGACGGCGCCGGGATCCGCCTCCCGGCGAGCGTCCGCGCGGTGAAGCCGCAGGGCTACCGCACGACGCTCGCGCTGCAGCTCCACGCCGCGGCGGTGCTGACCGATTCGGGCGGAGTCCAGCGCGAGTCCGCCTGGCTGGGCACGCCGTGCCTCGTGCTGCGCGACAGCACCGAGTGGGTTGAGGCGGTCGCCGGATCCGGCGACCGGATGGTCCTCGTCGGGCGCGACCGGGCGCGGGCCGCGGCGGAGTTGGCGCGGGTCGCGCCGCCCGCGACCGCCGAGGATGAGGCGCGGGCCCGGGCAGCGTCCCTCCGCCTGGAACCCGCGGGGGCTGCCGAGGCAATCGTCGCCGCGCTCGCCGATGCGGAGCCGGCGCCCGCAGGAGGCGGCGCCCGGTGAGGGTCGTCATGTACGTCCTCAACGACGTCACCCGGGACTCGCGCGTCCTGCGTGAAGCCGGCACTCTCGCGGCCGCCGGTCACCGGGTCACCATCATGGGGACCGCACGCTCGCCGGATGAGCCGGACGGCAACCGCGAGGAGCGCGACGGATTCGAGATCGTGCGGGTCGGGATCCCGCGGGACCGAGCCCTGCGGCGCTTCGTCCGCATGCCCTGGCGGAGCGTGCGGGATGCCGCCGGTCAGATCCGCGACGCGCTTCGCTCCCGGCCGCCCCGGCTCGGGCGAGCCACGACCCTCGTCCTGGGGATCGTCGTGAGCCTTCCCTGGGTTCTGCTGCGGGCCGCCTGGGTTGCCGTCGTGAACCGGGCCCTGCGTCGCCCGGTGAGCATCGGCGGCCTGGACTACATCACCGCATGGCGCGGAGAAACCCTGGGCTGGGGGCGACGGGCCCTCGCCCACGCGCCGGTCGGCGAGGTTCACCACGCCCACGACATGGAGGCGCTCCCGACTGCGGCGCGCGGCGCCCGCCGCGACGGCGCCCGCCTCGTCTACGACAGCCACGAGATCTTCGGAACGTGGGGCGCCACGCTCGCGCAACCACGCTGGCTGCGCTGGGCGATGGTCCGCTGGGAGCGCCGCCTCGCACGACGCGCCGTCGCGGTGGTCACGATCAACGAATCGATCGCCGCCGAGTTGCGCCGGCGTCTCGGCGTCCGGCGTGTCGTCGTGGTCCACAACTGTCCCGCCCGCTGGACGCCGCCGCCGGTCCCCGAGGACCGGATTCGCGTCGCGGCGAACATCCCTGCCAATGAGCCCGTCGTCCTCTGCCACGGAGGCTTCCAGGCAGGCCGGGGCCTCGAGGAGACGGCGGCGGCGATGCTGCAGCCGGGTCTCGAGCGCGCGCACCTCGTGTTCCTGGGGTACCGGGGCCACGTGATCGACCCGATCCTGGCGGACGGAAGGCTCAAAGGCCGTGCCCACTACGTGCCGGCGGTCGAGCCGGCGGAAGTCGTGCCCTGGGTCGCCGGCGCGGACGTCGACGTGATGGCGATCCTGCCCGTCGACCGCAACAGCGTCCTGAGCACCCCCAACAAGCTCTTCGAGAGCCTGGCCGCCGGCGTCCCCGTCGTGACGAGTGACCTTCCAGAGCGGCGACGGATCGTCCTGGACGACGCCGATGCACCCCTGGGGGCGGTCTGCGATCCAGCCGACCCCGCCTCGATTGCGACCGCGATCCGGTGGGTCCTGGACCAGCCGCCCGAGGAGCGCCTGGCGCTCCGGGCACGTTGCCTCCGCGCCGCCCACGAGCGCTGGAACTGGGAGACCGAGTCGGCCGGCCTTCTTGCCCTCTACGCGGGGCTCTCGGTCGGACCCTGAGGCTCCACGCCCGCGGCGGGCTCCAACGCATCGCGGGTGTCGCCCGTCGCGACGGCGCTTGCGTCCGCCAGGGACCATCGCGCATCGCCCAGCCAGCGCAGCGCACCCGGGGCGAGCCTCGCGCGTCCTGCGCCGACCGCGGGAAGCGCTGCGACGATGTCGATCCCGCCGAGGCAGGCCAGCAGGGCCGGCTCGTCGGGCCGTCCTGTCGCCGCATTCACCCGCGCGATTCCAGCCGCCACCGCCGACTCGAGCGCCGGCCGCACCGCGAGATCGAGACGCCGGCGCCCGCGCCGGCGCCACAGCCAGGCCAGCGGCGAGCGGACCAGGCTGCGCAGCCCGCCGCCGCCTCGACCGCTCCAGGCGAGGAGTGCGGCGACCTCGGGTTCGAGCCGCGGATCCAGCGCCACGGTCTCGCGAACACCCGCCACCTCGCCGCCCCGCGTGACAACGATCAGGTCGCGCAGCAGCCAGGCAGGGCAGGCCGGGAGCACCCGGTCGAGGGCGGGTCGGTCGAAGGCGACGAGCACGGCCGGTGACGGCACCCGCGGCGCCCGGCCGAGCGGCGATGCCGCCGCGTCCGGCGTTCCCGGCGCGCCCCCGGCGCGACCGCGCGAGCTCGCAGCGAGCGCCTCGTGGAGCACTTCTTCGTACAGGTCGGCGATCCGGCCTGCCACCGCCGGGGCGCCATAGCGCGACTCGACGTGCGCGCGGAGCCGCGCCGGGTCGAAGGACCGCCGGCGGGCCAGGGTCGCGAGGATGGCGTCGGCGAGCGCCGCCGGGTCGCTGTGCGGAACCAACGCGCCGAGCGCCCCCGGGTCCGGCCCGAGCACCTCGGTCACGCCTCCCGAGTCCGTCGCGACCACGGGCATCCCGCTCGCGAGCGCCTCCGCCGCGACGATCCCGAAGGTCTCGCGCGTGCCCGGGTGGACGAAGAGGCCAGCGCGGGCCATCGCCGCGGCAACGCCCGCGCGGTCGGCCGGCGGATCGAAGTGAACCGCGGCGGTGATCCCGAGCTCGGCGGCCAGCTGGCGCCAGCCCGCCTCCTCGTCTTCGGTCGTGGACCGCCCGACGAGCCGCAGCACGGTCCCGGGCCGGGCAGCACGGACGCGGGCGAACGCCCGCAGCAGCGTCCCCGTCCCTTTGACCTCGCGACGATAGCCCACCCACAGGAGCTCGTCGGGATCGCGGTCGTCGGGCCCCTGGAGCGGGAAGGCCGCCACGTCCACCGTGTTGGGGATGACGACCAGCTTCGGCGCGGCGTGCGGCATCTCGGCGCGGATCTGGGCGGCGAGCGCGGAGCCGACGGCGACGACGCGGGCGGCGGACCGGACCGCTTCGGCGTAGCGGGCCCGGTGGGCCGGGTTGGCGAAGATCCGCGCCAGGAATGTGGCGTGCTCCGTGAGGACGAGCGGGACCCCGATCCGCGCGGCGACCCGCGCCGCCGCCGCGCCCTCAGGGTAGCCGACGTGCGCATGGATCAGGTCGACATGGCGTCCCGCACCGTCGACCAGCGCCTGGAGCGCCCGCTCGCGGTGGATCGCCTCGTTGTCCCGGCCTGCGCCAGCCGACCGCCCCGCGGCCGCTCCCAGGTGGACGACCGGCACGCCGGAGGGGCCGAATGCGCCCTCCGGGAAGATGGCTCGACCCTCGGCGGCCGCCATCCGGACTGCGGCCGGCCAGGCGTCAGCGGCGCGTGTCCGAAGCGACAGGTCGCCGTGGAGCCAGAATGGCTCGAAGCTGGCCGCCCACGGGCGGACGCGTCCCGTGGCGGCGAGGGCGGCGGCCTGGTCGGCGACGAAGCGGCCGGCGATCGGGTCCTCGGCGGACGGGTACCAACCGACCACGAGGACGTCAAGCGGCTCCGT
Organism: Chloroflexota bacterium; assembly: GCA_017882025.1. Taxonomy (GTDB): domain Bacteria; phylum Chloroflexota; class Limnocylindria; order Limnocylindrales; family CSP1-4; genus CTSoil-043. Next base: position 2,543 of record JADGQG010000037.1, on the reverse strand, counting down.
CATCGGGCCGGCCGCGTCGTGCGGGCGTCGAGCACCACGCGAGGGTTCAACTGCGCCCGGCGGCGGGCCGACCGACGGCCGTCACCGGAAGCCGGACCCGTCCAGCGGCGGGAGTAGATCCGGGATGCCGCCCGTCCGCCGCATCGCCGAGCGCTCTTCGTGGAGCGCGACGACGGTGGTCGGATCGCCGGCCGCGACCGCGTTGCCGCGCTCCAGCAGGATGGCCCGGTTGCAGAAATCCAGGACCCAGCTCATGTCGTGGGTGACCAGGACGATCGCCTTGGCCGCTCCCATCAGCTCGACAACACGCTGCCTGCTCTTGGACTTGAACGTCGCGTCGCCGGTCCCGATCACCTCGTCGAGAAGGAGGACGTCGGGCTGGACTGCGGTCGCGATGCTGAAGCCGAGGCGCGCGTTCATCCCGGCGCTGTAGGTCTTGATCGGGGCGTCGATGAACTGGCCCAGGTCCGCGAACTCGATGATCTCGCCCATCCGGCCCTGCATCTCGCCGTGGTCCATGCCCATGAATGCGCCGGCCAGGAGGATGTTGTCGCGGCCGCTCAGGTCCGTGTCGAAGCCCGCTCCCAGGGTGAGCAGGCTCGAGATCCGGCCGTTGACGGCGATCACCCCCTCCGAGGGCTCCAGGATGCCGGCGAGGACCTGGAGGAGGGTGCTCTTGCCGGCCCCGTTCGGCCCGATGACCGCCAGCGACTCCCCGTGGTCCACGTGGAACGTGACGTCCCGGAGCGCCCAGAAATGGGTGGGCCCGCGGCGCCGGCGAGCCAGGTTCCGGAACGTGACGTTGACCGTGTTCCGGCGTGTCAGGCGGAGGTTGTAGCGGATCCCCAGGGTCCGGACGTCGATGGCGGGCAACATCACAGGATCTTGGCGAAACTCGGCTCGAGGCGCCGGAACACGAGCACGGCGACGACCAGCAGGACGAGCGATTCGAGGAGCACGAGCCCGAGCAGGTTCCAGGTGGGCGCCTGGCCGTAGTAGATGAGGTTCCGATAGGACTCGAAGACCGCCGCGAATGGATTCAGCTCGTAGATGGAGAAGAGGGACGGACTCTCCTTGGCGATCTTGTCGAGCTGGTCCGTTCCGTAGAGCGCGGGCGAGAGGTAGAACCACAGCCGCAGGAGGTGGCCGGCCAGGTTCCCGATGTCGCGGTAGAAGACGGTCAGGGCCGAGGCGAGGATCGCGAGCGCCAGGGTGAGGACGAACTGGACGGCGGCGACGATCGGCAAGGCGAGAAGCCAGACCGACAGGTGGCTCGGGTAGATGAAGACGAGCATCGCCAGGAGCGGCACCAGCCCGAAGACGAAGCTCACGACGCCGCCGACGGTGATCGCGATCGGAAGGACGATCTTCGGGAAGTTGACCTGCTTGATGATCAGCTCGCGCGTCGTGATGCCGGTGACCGCCGCGCCGATCGTGCTGGAGAACCACTTCCAGGGCAGGATCGCGCAGAAGATGAAGAGCGGGTACGCCTCGCGGTTGGATCGCAGGATGATGGCGATGAGGATGACGTAGACCAGCATCGTCAGCAGCGGGTCCAGGATCCACCAGACATTCCCGAGGAGCGTGTCGGCGCCGTGCTTCTTGAGGTCGGCCCGGACCAGGTACTGGATCAGCCGTCGGCGCGACAGCACGTCGCGGACGGTTCCTTTCAGGGTTGCAAGCGGGCCGGGGCGCGCCATTCGGTACGTCGCCCGGACCGCGTCGGTCTGGGAGGCCATGCGGCCGAAACGTTATCACGGGCCGGCCGTCCGTATACTCACGCCGTGGCACCCGTCTCCGCTATGCCGTGGATCGTCCTGTGCGAGACGGAGCGATCCCGCTGGGGCGGCGACCTGCGCCGCCGCCACGTGTTCGCCGTCCTGGCCGAGCGGACCGCTGCGACGAGCGTCCAGGGCTGGACCCGGAATGCGCTCGCCGGAGGCCTGCGGCGGACGGTGGGCTTCCCGTATCCGCTGCGCCCGCCATGGCGGCCGCGACCCCTCGTCGCCTCGTCGGAGTTCCTGACCCCGGGCGGGGTGGGGCTCCTCCGGCGGCACGCGACCGGCGCAGCGCTTGACGTCCACGATCACCCGGTCATCCAGGCCGAGGCGCTTGGCCATCCGCACGCCCCGCAGGCCGCCGCGGCCCTGGCCGACCGTGTCGCCCGCAACCTCGAGGCCTTCCGGGTGCTCGTCGTCCCGTCCGCATCATTCGCCGACCTCGCCCGCATCGATCCGGCCCGTCGGCTGGTCGCGCCGAACGGGACCGACACGCAGCGCGTGACGCCGCGCCCCTTCCCCGAGCGGCCGGCGATCGGCTTCGTCTCCGGCGCGGCGCCCGGGCGCGGCATCGAGCTGCTCGTGGAGGCGGCCCGCAGTCTGCGCGCGGAGCTCCCCGACCTCCGGTTGTTCCTCTGGCTCGCCGCGGGCAGCCCGGAGGGCGAGGCCTACGTGGCCGAGCTTCGGGCCGCCTGCGGCGACGCGGCGTGGATCGAGATCGGCGCCGCGCCGTACGAGCGCCTCGCGGACGAGCTGGGCCGCGCC
>JADGQG010000003.1 GCA_017882025.1 Chloroflexota bacterium | reverse complement strand
GTCCTTCGTCGCGAGGCGCCGTTCACGACGATCTTCGGCTACGCGACGCTCTTCGGCGAGGACGGCCGCCCCATGCACAAGAGCTGGGGCAACGCCATCGAGTTCGACGAGGCCGCCGAGCGGATGGGGGTCGACGTGATGCGCTGGATGTACGCGAACGCGCGTCCCGACGACAACATCCTGTTCGGCTGGCATGCGGCCGACGAGGCGCGCCGCGAGCTGCTGGTGCTCTGGAACGTCTACGCATTCTTCGTGACGTATGCGCGGCTGGCGGGCTGGTCGCCGGGTGCCGACGCGGCGACGGCACCGGAGCCGACGAAGGTCGCGGGACGTCCGCCGCTTGACCGATGGATCCTCTCGCGCCTGGCCGGCGTCGCCGCGCGCGTTGAGGATCGCCTGGCGAACTACGACCCGGACGCTGCCGCGGGCACGATCTCCCGCTTCATCGACGAGCTTTCCACCTGGTACCTGCGGCTGAACCGGAAGCGCTTCTCGCGCTCGGACGATCCCACCGACCGCGACACGGCGTTCGCCACGCTCCATGTCGCCCTCACCGGGCTGGCGCGGGTGATGGCGCCGCTGCTCCCGTTCCTGACCGAGGCGATCCACCAGAATCTCGTCGTCGAGGCGGGGCTGCAGGTGCCCGACAGCGTCCACCTGACGCGCTGGCCGGCTGCCGAGCTCGCCCCCCTGCGCGACGAGGCGCTCGAGACGGCCACGGCCCGCGCCCAGCGCGCCGTCGAGCTGGTACGGACGCTCCGTTCGAAGGCCGGCCTGAAGATGCGCCAGCCGCTGGCGCGTCTCTGGATCGCGCTCCCCGGTGCCGCGCACGCGGATCTCGACGCGCTCCTCGGCGTCATCGCGGAAGAAGTCAACGTCAAGGAGGTCATTCGGATCGGGGACGAGTCGGAGCTCGTCGAGCGGCGCATCAAGCCCCTCCTTCCGAAGATCGGCCGAAAGCTCGGCGCCGCGATCCCGGCCGTGATGGCGGCGGCGCGCAATGGCGCGTTCGAGGTGCGCGCCGATGGGAGCGTCGCCCTCGCGGGCGTCGTGCTCGCGCCGGACGAAGTGGAGATCCTTGCCTCGCCCCGCCAGGGGACCGCGGTCGCGCACGATGACGGGCTGGTCGTGGTGATCGATATCGAGCTGACCGACGCGCTGCACGCCGAGGGCGATGCACGGGAGCTCCAGCGGGCGGTCCAGGACCTTCGTCGCGACACCGGCCTGGAGCTCGACGACCGGATCGACCTGGTGGTGGACCTCGGCGTGGACGCGGCGCGCATTGCCCCGTACCTCCAGGCGGTCGCTGCCGAGACGCTCGCCGACCTCGTCACGATGAGCGCTCCGCCGGTCGGCTGGCCGACGGCGACCGTCAAGCTGTCCGGCGGCGAGGCGCGCGTCGCGCTCCGCCGGGCGGTCCCCCGCGACAGGGCGGTGCTGGCGAATGCGTGACGCGGCGCACCCCGTGGAGCCGAGCCCGATTCCGGCCAGCGCCCCGGTCCGGGCATCGCTGTACTGGGTCGCGTTCCTGGTCCTCGCGGCGGGCATCGTGATCGCCGACCAGCTCGCCAAGGCATGGGTCGTGGCCACCGTCGCGTTCGGCTCGGTCCTGCCGGTCTTCGGCGACTACGTCCGGATCTGGCACGTCCACAACACGGGCGCGCTCTTCGGGCTCTTCCGGGACCAGGCGGTCCTGTTCGCCGCGCTCAGCATCGGCGTCGTGGCGCTCATCGTCTGGTTCCACGGGCGGTCGGTGGTCACGAACGGCTGGCTCGCGACGCTCGCCCTCGGCCTCCTGCTCGGCGGCGCCGTCGGAAATCTCGCCGATCGCCTGCGGCTGGGCTACGTCGTCGACTTCGTCGACATGGGCGTCGGCGACCTGCGCTTCTACACCTACAACGTGGCGGATGCGGCGATCAGCACGGCGCTGGTCCTGCTGATCCTGATGGCCTTCTGGCCCTCGCGTCGTCGGCCCTGGATCGCCGGATGACCGAGCTCCGCCTCGTCGTCCCGGATGGCTCGGGTGGACGCGTGGACCGCATCGCCTCGGACCTCTCGGGCCTCTCGCGGAGCCGGATCCAGCGCCTGATCACGGATGGGCACCTCACCGTCGACGGCGTCCCCCTCAAGGCGCGCTCCGTGGTGCGGGCCGGGGACGCGCTGCTCCTCCGCGTTCCGGCGGCGCAGCCGACCGACATCGAGCCCGAGGCGATCCCGCTCGAGGTTCTATACGAGGACCCGGACGTGCTGGTGGTCAACAAGCCCGCCGGGCTCGTCGTGCACCCGTCGCCCGGGCACTGGAGCGGGACGATGGTCAATGCGCTCCTGGCGCGCGACACGGAATACGGCGGCATCGCGGGCGTCCAGCGGCCGGGGATTGTCCATCGCCTGGACCGCGACACGTCCGGGCTGATCATGGTTGCGAAGACGGACGCGGCCCAGACCAGCCTCATGGCGCAGCTCAAGGCGCGCCGGGTGAAGAAGACATACCTCGCGCTGGTCCAGGGGAGCGTAGAGGCGGCCGCCGGCCGGATCGAGGCGCCAATCGGGCGCGATCCGAGGCAGCGGACCCGGATGGCCGTGGTCCCCGACGGACGGCCGTCCGTCACCGGGTACCGGGTTCGCGAGCGCTTCCGCGGCTGGACGCTGCTCGAAGTGGACCTCGTCACCGGCCGGACCCACCAGATCAGGGTCCACCTGGCAGCCCTGGGCCATGCCGTCGCGGGCGATCCCGTCTACGGCACGGGGACCTCGCGTCGCGGCCCGGACGGCCTGGAGCGGCTCTTCCTGCATGCCTGGCGGATCGTCTTCGCATCACCTGCGACGGGCGACCTCGTGCGGGTCGAGGCGCCCCTTCCGGAGGCATTGGAGCCCGTCCTCGGGCAGCTTCGCGCGATCGCGACCGGGGCGCCCGGAACGGCGGGACCCGACGCCGGTCAGACGCGATGAGGGGGCGGCCGCTCGACCCGGCGCCTTCAACCGACGACCCGCTGTTCGGCGCGCCGAGCGCGGGCGCACCGGGCGCGCTGCTCGTGGTCGTCTCGGGGCCGTCAGGCGTTGGCAAGGACACCATCATCAAGGCGCTGCGGGCTCGGCCGCGCGACCCGGACTATCACTACGTGGTGACCTGCACCACGCGCGCTCCGCGGCCGGGCGAGGAAGACGCACGGAGCTACCACTTCCTGACCCAGGAGCGGTTTCGTGCTCTGCGAGACGCCGGGGCGTTCCTCGAGTGGGCCGAGGTACACGGGAACCTGTACGCGACGCCGCGCGCCGAAGTCCGCCGTGCGCTCGCCTGCGGCCACGACGTGATCCTCAAGATCGACGTGCAGGGAGCCGCGGCGGTCAAGGCTTGCGTCCCGGATGCCCTCCTCGTCTTCGTCGTGCCGCCGTCACTGGAGGCGCTCTTCCGGCGCCTGCGCTCCCGCGCGACAGAGTCGGCGGGCGAGCTGGAGATTCGCCAGCGCAACGCCGCGATCGAGCTGGCCCGGCAGGGCGACTACGACGAGGTGGTCCTCAACGGGGACGGCCAGGTGGAGCGGACGGCAGAGCAGATCGACGCGATCATCCGCGCCGAACGGATGAAGCATCCCGACCGCCGGGTCGTCGTCTAGGCCGATGGCGGAGGGCGGGCCGCCTGCCGCGGTGATCGGCCGCCACGACCTCGGCCTGGTCGAGGCGCCGCCAGCGGCACGCCACGTGGAGGTGGCGGTGGACGCGGCCGGCGTTGCTGGGAGCCGAACGTGGACCTACCTCGTCCCGGATTCGCTCGCCGACGTGGCCGCCGGCGAAGCGGTCCTCGTAGAATGGGGCCGCCGGTCGGCCGTGGGGATCGTCCTGGGCGACGCCCCGGCGCCGGATGGCGTGACGGCCCGGCCGCTGGGGGCGCGGGTGCGCGCCGACGGGCCGCTCCTGCCGCCGCTCGCGCTGGCGCTCGCACGCGAGATCGCGGCGCACTACCTTGCCCCGCCAGCGCTTGCCATCCGGGCGATGCTCCCGCCCGGGCTGCTCGAGAAGCTCGAGCTGGTGGCCACGCCTCTCGATCCTCCCGCGCCGACGCCCGCACCCGGGTCCGAACCCTCGAAGCCCGGCCGTGATCCCGCGACGGCCGACCTCCTCCTCGCGCTCGCCGGAGGCCCCCGGGCCGTCCGGGACCTGCCCGCGCCGGACGGCCGGGCAGCCCTCCTCCGACGGCTGCGGGCGCTCGAGAGCGACGGCAGGGTCCACCTCGAATGGACGCTCAGCGCGGCCGGCGCGGGGCCGCGCCACGAGCGCATCGCCCGCATTACCGATGCCGGACGGGAGGTTGCCGGCGGGTCCCGCGCTCCCGACGGCCGCCCGGTCGGGCCGCGCCAGCGGGCGCTCCTCGTCGAGCTTGCCGGGCCGGCGCCCGACGATCCCGGCGTCCCTGCGCCCGCGCTCGCGGAGCGCCACGGCCAGGGGGTGGCGGCGACGCTCTCGCGGCGCGGCCTGGTCGCGCTCGCCACCCGCGAGGTGACGCGGGACCCGCTCGCCACGCGACGACGAACGGGCCGTCGCGGCGCCCGCCCGGCGGGATCCGACCTGACGACGACCCAGGCGGATGCGCTGCGCATCGTCGTTGCCGCCATCGCCGCGCGCGACCCGACGCCGCTCCTCGTGGACGGGCTGACGGGCTCGGGCAAGACCGCCGTCTACGCAGAGGCGATCGCGACGGTGCTCGAGGCGGGCCGCCCGGCACTGATCCTCGTGCCCGAGATCGCGCTAGCGCTCCCGCTCGTCGACCGGCTGCGCGCGGAGCTGGGGGTCGAGGTGGCGATCCTCCATTCGGGCCTCGGCGAGGGAGAGCGCGCGGACGCATGGCGGCGGATCCGGGCGGGTGCGGTCGACGTAGTCGTCGGGACTCGCCTCGCGGTCCTGGCACCGCTCCCGGACGTGGGGCTCGTGATCGTCGACGAGGAGCACGACGCTGCCTTCAAGAGCGACCGGACGCCGCGGATCCAGGCCCGCGACCTGGCGGTGACGCTGGGTCGGCTGGCCGGCGCCGCCGTGATCCTGGGGAGCGCGACCCCGTCCGTCGAGACCTACGGGTTGGCGCGGGAAGGCGTGTATCGCCGCTGCACGCTGGCCGAGCGCGCCGCGGGCGTCGGACCGGCCGTGGAGCTGATCGACCTCCGGGCGGAGCTCGCCGCTGGCAATCGCGGGCTGCTCTCGGATCGGCTGGCGGCGCTCATCGCGGCCCTGGACCCGGGCGCGGGCGACCGGGCGATCCTCGTCATCAACAGGCGCGGGGCCGCATCGGCCGTTCTCTGCCGCGACTGCGGCCACGTGCAGGCATGCCAGGAGTGCACCCGGCCGCTCGTCTACCACCAGGCGGGCATGACGCTCCGCTGCCACCATTGCGGGGCGGCGGCACCGATGGTCGCGCGGTGTCCGGCCTGCGGCTCGCCCCGCATCCGGTTCCTCGGCGGCGGAACGGAGCGACTCGAGAGCGAGGTCCGGTCGCGCTTCCCGGCGCTCCGGGTCGGCCGCCTGGACCGAGACGTGGTCGAGCGCCGGGGCGCCGCGGAGCGGCTGATCGATGCGTTCACGGAGGGCCGGATCGACGTCCTGGTCGGGACCAGCCTCGTGACGAAGGGCCTCGACGTGCCGGAGGTGACGCTGGTTGGTATCGTCTCCGCCGACATCGCGCTGACGCTGCCCGACGAGCGCGCCGCGGAGCGGACCTACCAGCTCCTGGTCCAGGCGATCGGGCGCGCGGGTCGGGGCGAGCGGCGCGGGCGGGCGGTGATCCAGACGTACCAGCCCGACCATCCGGCGATCCGGGCGGTCGTGGCGGGCGACGCGGACGCCTTCTACCTCGCCGAGCTGGCGCTCCGCAAGCGGTTCGGCGCGCCTCCGTTCGGGCGCACCGTCAAGCTCACGGTGGGCGCCGAGGACCGCGAGGCTGCCCGCGCGGAGGCGCGCGGGATGGCCGAGCGGCTGCGCACCCGCGCCGCCGCCCTGCCGTCGCCGGTCACGATCGCTGGACCCGCCCCGGCGTACGTGCCGCGCCGGGGGGGACGCTGGCGCTTCAACCTCGTGCTCCGCGGCGCCGATCCGGTGGCCGTGCTCGGGGGAGATCCGGGCCCCCCGTGGTCGGTGGACGTGGACCCGGAGAGCCTCCTCTGACCCGTCCCCGAAGCCCGCGGCGGCACCAGAGTCCGGACGGCACTTGGCCCCTTCCGCGTCGTGACGGAGAATGCGCGTACCAGCCGTAAGGAGACCACCGATGACCGACCAGCAGCTCCCGCCCACCGAGCCCGACGCCGAAGAGCCATCCGCCGATCAGGGCACGTCCCCGGAGGCGCACACGGCCTCGTCGCAGGCCCGCGAGTGGCTTGCCCAGCTCCAGCAGATGATCGATCAGGTCGCCGCGCACGCGGCCCCGGTCGCCCGCGACGTGGCCGCCAAGGCGGCCGAGCTCGCCGCCGTGGCGGGCGACAAGGCAGGGCCATTTGCGAAGCGCGCCGCGGAGAAGACGGAGGCGGTCGGCACGCGCGTCGCCGACCGATCGCGCCGCTTCGCCGAGGAGATCCGGAACCGCGTCGAAACCGACCAGCCGGCGGCCAACGCCGAAGAGGTGGAGCCGGCCGCCGATGTGGACGTGCCGCGGGACGACGAGACCGCCGGCGCCTGACGCCACGTCGGGGCGGGTTGGCGGGCGGCGGCCCGGGTCGGGGCCGCCGCGGCTGGCCGCACCGTCACCTTTCGTATACTCGCGCCATGAGTGTCCTGCCCATCCTCACCCTCGGCGATCCGCGGCTCCGGCTCCGGGGTCAGCCGGTGGAGAGCTTCAACAAGTTCCTGCACGGGTTGATCGACGACCTGACCGACACGATGCGCCACGCCCCTGGCGTCGGCCTCGCCGCGCCCCAGCTCGGCGAGGCGTTGAACGTGGCCGTGGTCGAGGTAGAGGATCGCCTGTTCGAGCTCGTGAACCCGCGGATCGTGCGCGCAGACGGAGAGGACCGCGATCTCGAAGGGTGTCTTTCGATCCCCGGGTACGTGGCGTACGTCACCCGGAAGGAGAAGGTCTGGGTCGTCGCCCAGAACCGTGTGGGCAAGAAGTTCAAGGTCGCCGGGTCCGGCTTCCTCGGCCGCGCCTTCCAGCATGAGCTGGATCACCTGCAGGGGAAGCTGTACGTGGACTACCTTTCATCGCCGGACGAGCTGATCCGCGTGGGCCGAGGCGGCATGGACGAGGAGCAGGATCAGGCCGCGGACGCGGAGCTCGAGCGGCGCGGGATCGACCCCGAGAGGGCGAAGGCGGCCTCCCGCGGCTGAGCCCGTGCGGGCCATCTTCTTCGGCTCCGGGGCGTTCGCCGTCCCGGTCCTCGAGGCGCTTGCCGCCGCGCCGGAGGTGATGCTGGTCGCCGTCGTGACGGCCCCGCCGCGTCCCGTCGGTCGAGCCGGCGTCGTCGGCCAGACTCCGGTGGGGGAGCGCGCGCGCCTGCTCGGCCTCCCGGTCCTCACCCCGGAGCGGCTGCGCGACCCTGCGGTCGTCGCGGACGTCGCGGCGCTCCACCCCGTGGTCGGCGTCCTCGCCGACTATGGGAAGCTGCTTCCGCAGACGATCCTCGACCTGCCGCCGTACGGCATCCTCAACCTCCATCCGTCCCTGTTGCCGCAGCATCGCGGAGCAACGCCGATTCCGGCGGCCATCTTCGAGGGGGACGCGGAAACCGGGGTGAGCCTGTTCCGGATGGATGCCGGCATGGACACGGGCCCAATCGTGGCGACCAAGGCAGTCTCGCTCTCCGGGGACGAAGACGCGCCGCGTCTGGAGGCGCGGCTCGCGGCGCTCGCGGCAGACCTGCTTCGGCGATCACTGGGGCCATGGCTCCGCGGCGAGCTTCCCCCGGTCGCGCAGTCGCGGGAGCGGGTGAGCATCACGCGGCCATTCCGCCGCGAGGACGGACGGCTGGACCCGGCGCGGCCGGCGGCTGGGCTCGAGCGGCAGGTTCGAGCGTACCGCCCGTGGCCGGGCACGTTTCTCCAGGCGCCGGGCGGCCGGATCGCGATCCTGCGCGCCGGGATTGCTGCCACGCAGCCCGGCGACGTGCCGGGGCGCCTCGTCGCCGATGACGGGTCGGGCCTCGCGCTCGCGACGGCCGACGGCCGCCTCCGACTGCTGGAGGTCCAGCCGGCCGGCGGCCGGAACATGGATGCGGCCGCGCTCCTGCGTGGGCGCCCGGGGCTCATCCGCGCCCGGGTGGGATAATCGCGCCTCCATGACCGAGCGAACCGTTCCCTCCCGCGTGCGACCCGTCCCTGCGGCCTCCAGCGACCCGCGCCCCGGCGTGGCCGGCGTCGAGCCGACCGAGCTCGCGGGGCTGCTGGCCGAGATGGGGGAACCGGCATTTCGTGCTCGGCAGGTGGGTGATGCGGTCTGGCGCTCGGAGGCCCCGTCGTGGGACGCGGTGACGACGCTCGGCCTGCCACTTCGCGCCGGCCTGGCCGAACGACTCCGCTTCGACACGGTCGCCGAGACCGATCTGCGTCTCGCCGACGACGACGCCACCGAGAAGGCGCTCCATCGGCTGCCTGATGGGCGCCTCGTGGAGAGCGTCCTCATGCACTACCCGGCACGCGGCGAGCGACGCGAGCGGAACACGCTCTGCATCAGCAGCCAGGCCGGCTGCGCCGTTGGCTGTCCGTTCTGCGCCACCGGCGAGCTGGGGTTCGAGCGAGACCTGGACGTGGCGGAGATCGTGGACCAGGTCCGTCATGCCCGGCGCCGGCTGGTGTCGCGCGGTCGCCATCTCACCAACCTCGTCTTCATGGGCATGGGCGAACCGCTCCTCAACCTCGATGCCGTGATCGGGGCGGCCCGGGTCCTCACCGACGCCGACCGCTTCGGGCTGGGTGCCCGCCACCTGACGATCTCCACGTCCGGGGTGGTGCCGGGAATCGAGCGGCTGACCGCGCTCAGCCCGCAGTGGACCCTCGCCGTGAGCCTCCACGCGGCGCGCGATGCGCTCCGGGATCTCCTCGTCCCGCTGAATCGACGCTGGCCCGTCCGTGCGGTCGTCGCCGCGGCGGCCGGCTACGCGGCGGCAACCGGGCGCCGGGTGAGCTACGAGTACGTGATGATCGACGGCCTCAACGACACACCCGCCGACGCCGACGCGCTGGCGCGCCTCCTGGCTGGGAGCGGCAGCCATGTCAACTGCATCCCCATGAACCCGGTCGCCCACACGCCCTGGCAGGCAAGCACGCCCGAGCGGATCGACGCGTTTGCGGGCCGCCTGCGGGCGGCCGGACTCGGCGTGACGATCCGGCGGAACCGCGGCCAGGAGGTTGGGGCGGCCTGTGGCCAGCTTGCAGCGGAGAAGTCGGCGGAACCTGCGGCCGTAGCCGTCGCGCGGCGGCGCGAGCGGCTGGTTGCCGCCTCCAGGGCTGCGCTCGCCGGGGAGCGGAGCCAGGAGCCAGCGCCGCCTGGCCTGCCCGCGGGTTCACAAGGGCCGGTGATCGCCCAGACCGCGCCGCGCGCCGCCGCGCGCCCCATCGCGCGCCCGGACCGCCGCCCCGCTGCCGGACGGCAGCTACCTGGTCTGCCCCAACGGAGGACCCGCTGATGGGCGAGGGCCGTGCGCGCATCGCCGCGAGCATCCTCAACGCAAACCTCGGCAATCTCGCCTACGACGTGCGGCGCGTCATCCGGGCGGGTGCGGACCGGATCCACCTCGACGTGATGGACGCCCAATTCGTCCCGAACCTCACCTTCGGGGCGGGCACAATCCGGGCGCTCCGGCCGGCCACGAAGGCGCCGTTCGACGCGCACCTCATGATCGCCGAGCCGGGTCGCTGGCTCGACGCATTCCTCGAGGCCGGTTGCGACTCGATCACCATCCACGTCGAGATCACGGAGCCGATCGAGCCGGTCCTGCGCCGGATCCGGGCGGCCGGCCGGGCCGCGGGCCTGGCGCTCCGCCCGGGGACGCCCCTCTCGGCGCTGGAGCCCTACCGTGAGCTCCTCGACATCGTGATGGTGATGACCGTGGAGCCCGGCTTCGGCGGCCAGGACTTCATGCGTGATGTCGCGGAGGCGAAGATCCTCCAGGCCCGCGACCTCCTCTCCCACAAGCCCTGGGGCGGCGAGGTCCACGTGGACGGCGGCGTGAACCGCGAGACGGCGGAGCTGGTCGGCGGCCTCGGGGCGGACGTGCTCGTCGTGGGGACCGCACTCTTCACGAAGGGGCGTGACCAGGCTCGCGAGGTCCGGCTGGTTCGGACCCTCGCCGACGAGGGATTCGCGAACGAGCGCAACGATGGCGTGCCGCCTCGTCCTCGCGACGAGATGGTCCGCTTCGCGCAGCTGCCGCGCCACCTGGCAGGCCCCCTTCGCGATGCGGTCGAGCGCGGCGACGTGCCGGTGGTGATGCTCCGGGGCGACGGCCAGGTGAACCCGGACGGCGTCCGCGACTACGACCTCTTGATCCCGCGAAGCGCCGAGGCGTGGGCCCGCGACCAGTTCTCGGAAGCTCGCGAGGCTGCCTCGGTGGAGGCCGACGCGTGGCGCGCGCGCCTCCTGGCCGCGGCAGGCGACACGCCGCCCGAACCCGGGACCTGAGGCCGTGCGGGCGCTCCTCCAGCGCGTGAGCCGCGCGGAGGTCCGGGTGGCCGATGAGCGCGTCGGTGCGATCGGTCGCGGCCTGCTGGTCCTGCTCGGGGTCGCGCCCGAGGATGATGAGGCGACCGCGGACGCGCTGGCCCGCCGGATCGTGGAGCTCCGCATCCACGAGGATGCCGACGGCCGCACGAACCTCGCCCTGGGCGAGGTAGGCGGCTCCGTGCTGGCGGTCAGCCAGTTCACGCTGTACGCGGACACGCGGCGCGGGCGCCGGCCGGGCTTCACCGGGGCGGCTTCGCCATCCCATGCCGAGGCGCTCTACCGACGCTTGTGCCTGACGCTGGAGGCGACCGGCACGCACGTGGAGCGGGGGCGGTTCGGGGCTTCGATGGCCGTCGAGCTCGTCAACGATGGCCCGTTCACCATCTGGCTCGACAGCGCGGATCGCTGAGCGGGGCCGGGACATGCAACGACCCGGCGCAAGGCCGGGTCGGGCGGGTGGCGGACCGGGGCGACGGGACCCCGGCGACCGGGGTCAGCGGCTCTTCTTGGTCTGCGTGCGTCGGCAGCGGGTGCAGACGAGCTTGCGGGTCAGGGTTCCGCCTTCGACGACTGCGAGAGGCTGGAGGTTCGGCTGGTAGCGGCGGTGGGCACGCACGCGGTTCATCCCGCTCGACTGCGGGTTGAAGCCGCCCATCGAGACCTTGCCGCAGATCGCGCAGCTACGGGCCATCGAGTTCCTCAGGTGCGGGGGTATCCGGTCGGCGGCCGGCCCGCCGGTCCCGGTCGCCCCTCTCGGCACGCCGAAGCGTCGCCCGGAAGGGGTCCGGGGAGGCTGTATGCTAGCACATCGTCCGCGTCCAGCCGTCCAACCGCGAGGTGATCCCCCGATGCCCGAGGAGCCGACGCGTGCCGTGCCCGGTCGCGCCGTGGTGGCCCGCCGGGCGCTGAGCGAGATCGTCCGCGATGCCGCGCTGGGCAGCTACGGCGTGACCGGCCTTGCCGAGCCCACGCTCCTGGCACGCTTCCGCTCCCGGCTGGGCCTGGGGAGCCGCGCGATCCGCGTGACGCTCCACCCGACCGTCGAGACCGAGGTCTGGCTCACGGTCGCCTACGGCGTCCCGGTTGCGGAGGTCGCGCGGCAGGTCGACTCCGCGGTGCGCTATGGGCTCCAACGAGCGCTCGGGCGAGAAGTCGGCCCGGTGGCGATCCACGTCCAGGAAATGGGCGGCAGGCCGTTCTCGTCAGGCTTGCCCGCGGTGGCTCCGCCGTCGACGGCCGCCGCCCTCCACGAGGATCCGCAGCCGGTCCCGGCGCCATTGCACGAGGACGAGGCGGCGACGACGGAGGTTGCCCGGTCGAACTCCACGGCCGGGGCTGCCTAGCGTGGTCCGACTCGCCTGCAACGGCGCCGGGCTGCTGGGTGCCGTCCGGGCCGCGGTCGTGAACCTCGGGCGCCACGTCGACGAGATCAACGCTCTCAACGTCTTCCCGGTACCGGATGGCGATACGGGCTCGAACATGCTCGCCACGTGCACGGAGATGCTCCGCTACGTTCGTGACGATTCCAGCGTCGAGGGAGTCGTGGACCGACTCCGGGAGGGTGCGCTCTTCGGAGCCCGGGGCAACTCCGGCGTGATCCTGAGCCAAATCGTGCGCGGGCTCGCCGAGGGCTTCGCCGGCAGGCGCCGCTTCAACGGCCTGGATCTTGCCCATGCGCTTGCATCGGCGAGCACGGCCGCATACGGCGCAGTGCCTCGCCCCGTGGAGGGCACGATGCTGACCGTGATCCGGGAGGCCGCCGCGGCGGCTGTCGCCGCGGCCGAGCGCGAGAACGACATCGGCGCCGTCCTCGCCGCCGCGACGGACTCGGCCCAGAAGGCGCTCGCCAAGACGCCGAGCCTGCTGCCCGTGCTCCGGGAGGCCGGCGTCGTGGACGCCGGCGGGGCCGGACTCCTGCGACTCTTCGAGGGAGCACTGCGCTTCCTCCGCGGCGAGGTGCCCCTGCCCGCCACGCGTGCCCCGGCGTTTCCGAGCCCGATCCCTGCCGGGATCGCCCATGGCGATCCCGGCCACGGGTACGAGACGGTCTACCTCGTCCATCCCTTCCCCGGGCAGCTCCTGGATCTCGACCGGATCACCGCGTATCTCGTGCGCACCGGCGAGTCCGTCAACGTGGCCGGCGACGCGAAGGCGGCCAAGATCCACGTCCACAACGGGCGACCCGACCTCGTCATGCGGCATGCCCTCCGGCTCGGCCGGATCGTGAATGCCACGGTCCTCGACCTCGACCACCAGGTGGACGAAGTCCGCGAGGCGCGAACCGCGGTTGCCGGTGCGGGCATCGCCCGGGAGGAACCGGCCGATCCTGCGGCCCGGGATGCCGACGTCTCGCGCGTGCCGCTCGGGATCATCGCGGTCGTGCCGGGCGATGGGTTCACGCCCTACTTCGAAGAGGTGGCGCTCAGTGGCGAGGTCGCCGTCTCGATCGTCCGCGGCGGCCAGGCACAGAATCCGAGCGCCGGCGAGATCCTCGAGGCGATCCGCCGCTCTCCCGCGGAAGAGCTCCTGATCCTGCCGAACAACCCCAACGTGAAGCTGGCGGCCGGGCAGGCAGCGGAGATGTCCGACCGCCCAACCCGGGTCGTGCCAACCCGGAATGCGGCCGAGGGCCTCGCGGCGCTGCTCGCGCTGCAGGTCGCCGACGGCGCGAGCGGCAACGCGGAGCGGATGCTGCGCGCCAGCCGCGAGGTCCAGACGATGCTCGTCACGGCAGCTGTTCGCGACGCCAGGGTCGGAGGCCGGCAGGTCCGCGAGGGGCAGACGATGGCGCTCGACCCGGACGACGGATTGCTGGCCGTCGGCGACGACCGCAACACGGTGATCCTAGATGGGATGTGCTCGTTCACGCCCGGCTTCGGCCTCGTGACGCTCTGGTACGGTGACGACGCCAACCTCGCCGAGGCGGAGGGGCTCGCGCAGCGGATCCACGCGCGATGGCCCGCGCTCGACGACGTCGAGGTCCGGACGGGCCTCCAGCCCCACTACCGCTACCTGATCAGCGCGGAGTAGGGAAGGCGTGGGGACCGCCCGGCCGCTGCCCGCGACGCCCCCGCCGGCCGATCCGTTCGGCGTGCCCCTGCCGGCGAGCGGGCTGCCAGGCGCGAGCGTGCTCAAGCGAGTCGGGCCCCGGATCGGCCTGCGCACCGTCCGCGATCTCCTCCTCTGGCTGCCGCGTCGCTATGACGACCTGCGGGTCCTCCATGAGCTGCACGCGCTCCGCTTCTTGGCGCCGGACACCATCGTGAGCACGCGGGCCAGCGTCGTGAGGGTCCGGGCCGGCCGCACGGCCCGGCGTGGCATCCGGATCGTCACGGCGGATCTCGCCGACGAGACTGGCACGGCGGAGGCCCAGTGGTACGGCCGGCAGTACGTGGAGCGGCGTCTCCACGAAGGCGACGAACTGCTCTTCTCCGGCAAGCTCAAGAAGCGCGGCGCGACGGTGCTCCTGGATAACCCGGCGTTCCAGCCGCCCGACGGCGACCTCCTCCACGTCGGCCGAATCGTGCCGGTCTACCGATTGACGGCCGGGTTGCCGATCCGGACGCTGCGCGCCGCGATCCGCGCGGCCCTCGATCGCCCGCCGCGGTACCCGGAATACCTGCCCGCTCCGATCCGCCGCGGCCTGCGACTGGTCGGGATCGAGGATGCGCTCGCCCAGGCGCACTTCCCGGATGACTTCGAGCGGCGCGACGCCGCGCTCCGGCGGCTCGCCTTCGACGAGCTGCTCGCGCTCCAGGTCGGGATGGTTGGGCGGCGTCGCGAGCGGGCCGTCGCGGCCTCGGTCTCGATCGCGACCACGCCAGCGCGCGACGCCGAGGTCCGTGCTGCGCTCGCGGCCGGGCTCGGGCGGCGGCTGGGTCGCGGGGTCGACCTCACGGGCGACCAGGAGCGCGCGATGGACGCGGTCCGCGACGACGTCCGGGGCCCGCACCCCATGCTTCGCCTGCTCCAGGGCGACGTCGGATCGGGCAAGACCGCGGTCGGGGCCTACGCGCTGGCGCTGGCCGCAGGGGCGGGCGTCCAGGGCGCCCTGCTTGCCCCGACCGATCTCCTGGCCCGCCAGCACGCGGTCACGCTCGACGATCTCCTCCGGCCGCTCGGGATCGCGGTCGAGCTCCTCACCGGCTCGCTCGCCGGCCCGGAGTCGCGCCGCGTCCTGGAGGCGCTCGCGGACGGGCGCGCCCACGTGGTCGTGGGGACGCACGCCCTCTTCTCCGAGCGTGTCGCGTACGCACGCCTTGGCCTCGTGGTGGTGGACGAGCAGCACCGCTTCGGCGTGGAGCAACGGGGCGCCCTCGAGGCGAAGACGCGGGGTGGGGCCGCCCACGTCCTCCTCATGACCGCGACGCCGATCCCGCGAACGATCGGGCAGGTGCTGTATGCCGACCTGGACGTCACCGACCTGCGGACTGCCCCGACCGGACGGCTGCCGATCCGAACCGGCCTCCGTCACCCGGACCACCTCGACCGGCTCTGGACATTCGTGGCGCGCGAGGCTGCGGCAGGCCGGCAGACGTTCGTCGTCGTCCCGCACATCGATGAGGCCGGCGACGCCTCCGATGACGTGGCTGGCGCCGAGGCGGAGGTGACCCGCCTGCGGGCGCTCCTCAACGAGCCGGACCGGCTCGCGGCGGCCGGCCTCCGGCGCGAGCTCGTGGTGGACCTGGTCCACGGCCGCCTGCGGCCGGCCGATCGGGACGCGGCGATGACGCGGTTCAGGGACGGCACCGCGGACGTGCTCGTCGGCACGACGGTCGTCGAGGTCGGCGTGGACGTCCCGGCCGCAACCGTCATGGTGATCGAGGGCGCCGACCGCTTCGGCCTGGCCCAGCTCCACCAGCTCCGCGGCCGGGTGGGGCGTGCGAACGATCAGGGATGGTGCGTCCTCGTCAGCGACCGTCTGCCGACAGACGAGCGTCGCGCCGCCGCGCTGGAGCGCGGCGAGATCGAGCCGATCGGGCCGGAGCAGGTGCGGCTGTCCGCTGTCGCGCGGCTGAACGACGGCTTTGCGCTCGCGGAAGTTGACTTCGAGCAGCGTCGCGAGGGGGACGTTCTCGGGTACGTGCAGCACGGGCTGCCCCGCCTCCGCGTCGCCACGCTCGCCCGGGCCGATCACCGGGAGCTCGCCATAGCCGCCCGACGCCACGCAGAGTCGCTCGTGCTGGCCGGCGGTGGCGTGGCCCGGGCAGGCGCCGCATTTGCGGCCGAGCTGGACCACGGCTGGCTCCGCGACGTAGCGGCCGGCGAACCGGCGACGGGAGCATAGCTCGTGTCCGACGCCGGCCGCGTCATCGCGGGCTCGGCGCGCGGGGTCCGGTTGGCCGCCCCAGGGGCCGGGACTCGGCCGCTGACCGACCGGGTGAAGCAGGCGATCTTCGGGTCACTGGAGCCGGCGCTCGTGGAGGCGGCCGTTCTCGACCTCTGTGCCGGGAGCGGCGGCGCCGCCATCGAGGCGCTCTCGCGGGGGGCCAGCCGCGCGGTCCTCGTGGAACGCGACGCCGGGACCTGCCGCGTGATCGGCGAGAATCTTCGCCGGGCGGGCGTCGCGGACCGGGCCCGGGTCGTCCGCGCTGACGCGCTCGCCTACCTGCGAGGTCCCGCCGAGGCCGACGGTCCCTTCGATGTCGTCATCCTCGACCCGCCGTACGCGGAGGTCGAGCTCCGCGAGGGGTGCCTCCGGGAGCTCGGGGCGCGTGACGGGCCGCTCGGACCGGGCGCCCTCGTGGTCGCTACCGGCTTTGGGAAGCTGCCACCGCCGACGACGGCCGGGCTGCTACGATCGACCCGGGAACGCCGGTTTGGCGAGACCCTGGTCGTCTTCTACCGGCGCGCCGCCCCTGAGGATGTGCCACCGCCGTCCGGCGCCTGAGGCGGAGCGTGCGATGCGTGTCGCGATCTACCCCGGCTCGTTCGATCCGATCACGCTCGGGCACCTGGACGTGCTTCGACGCTCGCTGGGTGTCTTCGAGCGCGTCGTGGTCGCCGTCCTCGTCAACCCGAAGAAGGCACCCATGCTCGACGTTGATGCGCGCGTCGCCGCGATCGTCTCTGGCGTCAAGGAGGCGCTCCCGGATCTCGCGGACCGCGTGGACGTCCGTCCGTTCGCCGGCCTGACCGTGGACGCCTGCCGCGAGGTGGGCGCGCGCTACGTCGTTCGCGGGCTGCGGGCCGTGAGCGACTTCGAGGCGGAGCTCCAGATGGCCCACATGAACCACCGTCTGGCTCCGGACATCGACACGGTCTTCTTCATGACCGCGCTCGAATACGGCTATCTCTCGTCCAGCCTGGTCAGGGAGATCGTCCGCTTCGGCGGCGACCCGACCGGAATGGTCCCGCCATCGGTCGCGGAACGCCTGGTGGCCGTGGCCGCGGCTGAGGAGACGCCCGTCCGCGTGCGATAATCCGTCCCAGACCGGGCGACCTCGACGCCCGCGCGCGGAGGGCGGTCCCATCGATATCATGTTCTTCGTCGAGCGCCTGGAGGCGATGATCGCCAACGGGAGGAAGCTCCCGCTGACGTCGAACGTCATCCTGGATCAGACCGCGGCGCTCGATCTCGTCGATGAGCTGCGCCACGCCGTGCCGGAGGAGGTTCAGTCCGCCCGGCGCATCAACGCTGAGGGCGAGCGGATTCTCGAGCGGGCGCAGCAGGAGTCCGAGCGAATCGTCGCGAAGGCGCAGGAGCAGGCGGCGTTCCTCATCGACGAACGGGGCCTGGCCGAGGCCGCGGAGGCCGAGGGGCGGCGGATCGTCCACGATGCCCTCGCGGAGGCAGCCGACGTTCAGCGCGGCTCGGACGAGTACGCCGCGGACGTCCTCGTGCACCTGGAGGGCGAGGTCGTGAAAGCACTCCAGAGCATCCGCGCCGGGATCGAGTTGCTCGACGAGCGGCGCGTCCCGGCGGAGGCTCCCGCCGAAAGTCAGCCGGCCGACGAGCAACCCGACGTCGTTGCGGCCGACCGCGGTTCGGGGCGGTGACGGTCGGGCCTGACGACCGGCCGCTTCTCTTCAACCTCGCCGGACTCCTCGCCGAGGCGCCCGGCGCGTTCCGCGACCTCCGCTTCGAGGGCGTCACCATCGACCTCGGGGAAGACCTTGTCCAGGCCAAGCCGATAGCTGGCAGCGCTCACGTCGCGCGGACGAATCGCGGGCTCTTCGTGACCGGGCACGTCGGGACCGCGCTCGCGGACACTTGTGGGCGCTGCCTCGTGCCCGTGCGTGTGCCGCTCGAGCTGGAGCTCCACGAGGAGTTCCTGCCCAGCCTTGACATCGGGACGGGCCAGCCGCTTGACCGATCCTCTGAGCCCGACGTCCCGAGACTCTCCGACCACCACGAGATGGATCTCGAGACGCTCGTGCGCGAGGCGATCCAGCTGGCCGCGCCGATCGTCCCGCTCTGCCGCCCGGATTGCGAGGGACTCTGCCCGCTCTGCGGCGCCGATCGAAACCTGGGCCCGCACGCCCACCCCGACGTCCCGATCGATCCTCGACTGGATGTGCTCCGCGAGTTTCACGCAGACGCGGAGGCCTGAAACCCGCTACACTCCGCCTTCGGCCCGTCGCGCGACTCGAGACGACGCGCCCTGAACCGACGACCCGGCGGTTCCCGCCGCGCGCCGCCCGACACCAGAGGAGCGACCACCCAGATGGGTCTCCCGAAGCGCAAGGTCTCGCACGCCCGGCAGGGCGACCGCCGCGCACACCTCGCGCTCACCGCGCCCAGCCTTGTCGAGTGCCCACACTGTCACCAGATGCGGCGCTCACATCACGCCTGCCCGAACTGCGGCTACTACCGCGGTCGCCAGGTCGTGGAGCTCAAGAAGAAGGGCGGCGAGGCCGCCTCCTGAACGGCCGGGCAGGCGTCGCGTTCTCGGCGCCCCCACTACGGAGCCCGCCGATGGATCTCAAGACCGTCCGCGGCGTCGAGCACGCCCGGAAGGTTCGCCTCGCGATCGATGCGATGGGGGGCGACCACGCGCCGGACGAGGTCGTCGCCGGCGCCCTCCTTTACGCGGCCGAGTTCCCGGACGACGACATGGTCCTCGTCGGCGACCCGGAACGCATTCGCGCGCTCGCCGGCGCGTCGCTGCCTGCCAACGTCGCGATCGAGCCGGCTGGCCAGGTCATCGAGATGCACGAGCACCCGGCCCTCGCCTTGCGGGAGAAGCGCGACGCCTCCATCCTCGTGGCGTGCGACCTCGTGAAGCGCCGCCAGGCCGACGCCGTGATCACGGCCGGGCACACGGGCGCGGCGATGGCGGCCGCAGTCCTGCGGCTCGGCCGCGTGCCGGGCGTCGACCGGCCGGCGCTTGCGATCCAGCTCATCACCGATTCCGGCCCGTTCGTCCTGCTCGACATCGGCGCGAACCCGGATTCGACCGCCCACAACCTCGTCCAATACGCGCACATGGGATCACTCTTTGCCGAGCGGGCCCTTGGTGTGACGCGCCCGCGCGTGGCGCTCCTCTCCATCGGCGAGGAGAAGGGGAAGGGCGACGCCCGGATCCAGGGCGCGACCAGGCTCCTGGACGAGTCCGGTCTCAACTTCACGGGCAACGTGGAGGGAAATGACCTGGTCCATCACCCGGCGGACGTCGTCGTCTGCGACGCGGTCCTCGGCAACGTGACGATCAAGTTCTTCGAGGGCCTCTCCGGCTTCATCTTCGACCTGTGGCGGAAGGAGTTCGCTGCAGGCCTGCGTGGCAGGCTCGCGTACATCCTGATGCGGCCGGGGATCGATCGGATCCGGGCCACGTTCGACTACGAGGTCCTCGGGGGGTCGCCGCTGCTTGGCGTGCGCGGCACGGTGATCATCACCCACGGCCGCGCGAAGCGGCGGATGGTCAAGCACGCGATCGCCGTGGGCGCGGCCGCGGCCAGGGCGCGCCTGCCGGAGCTGATCGGCGAGACATTCGGGGTGCCCGTGGCGGGGGCCGTGATGTCGGAAGCCGGCGTGGCAGGGAAACCTGATGGGTCGTCGGCACCGCCGCGGGCAGCGGGGGCCCCGGCATGACCGCGACCGGGCTCGCCGTCAGCCATCCGGTCATCCGCGACGTGGTTCGGCGGGCGGCGCTCGAGGTGCCGGGCGTCCTGCGCGTCGGGCGTGGCGGCCCGGCGTGGCGACGCGCCCTCTCCGGACGAGCGGTCGGGATCCGACTGCGGGATGGTGCCGTGGAGGCCCGCGTCGTGGTCGTCGCGCGTGCCGCCCAGCCGTTGCCGCGCCTCGTTGCGGAGGTGAGGGTCGCCGTCGCTGCGGCGATCGAGCGACTGCTCGGCCTTGAGCTGGGCGCCGTCAGCGTCATCGTCGACGGCGTCGGTGCCTGAGCCACGCGCCGATCGCGCAGCCGGCCGGGCGCCGCGAACTGGAGGCCGGGGCGACCTTCCCCGCGCCCGGCGTGCGGCCCGCCGCCTGGCGCTCGCGTCGCTGTTCGAGGCCGAGTTCGGCCAGCGGACCGCGACCGCCGTGCTTGAGCGTCACCTCGCCGAGACCGAGGGCGACCCAGAGACGGTCGCCTATGCCCGTCTCCTGGTTGGCGCCGTCGCCGCGAACTGCGACCAGATCGACGCGCGAATCGAGGCCGCGGCGCCCCAGTACCCGGTCGTGACGCTGGCGCGGATGGATCGCGTCCTGCTCCGTGTGGGCATTGGCGAGGTGCTACACTCGCCCGCAACGCCGGCCCGCGTGGCGATCGCCGAATGGGTCGAGCTGGCAAGGGTCTATGGAGGGGACCCGGCCCGACGCCTGGTGAATGGTGTCCTCGGACGCATTTCCAGGGAGGCCGCGGCCGGTGGCTCCGACGGGCCCGTCCGGAACCCAGACCCCGACGAACCCGCAGGACTCCAGGAGGGAGCAGGCAAGTGGCGACCACGTACGAGCGCCTGAAGAAGATCGTTGTCGAGCAGCTCGGCGTCGACGAGGCGGAGGTCCTGCCCGAGGCCTCGTTCGTCGACGATCTGAACGCGGACTCGCTCGACCTCGTCGAGCTCATCATGAGCCTCGAGGAGGAGTTCGGGATCGAGATCTCGGACGAGGAAGCCGAGAAGATCCGGACCGTGCAGGACGCCTCCGACTACATCGACGAGCACGCCAGCTGATCGCGCCCGGCCCTTGCCGGGGGACGATCCGCCAGCGTCGCGATCGGCCGCGGCGTTGGCCGCGCGCCTTGGGATTGCATTCGGTGACCCCAGTCTGCTCGAGCGCGCTCTGGTCCACGGAAGCTGGCTCCACGAGCACCCTGATGACGCGCCGGGCCACAACGAGCGCCTGGAGTTCCTCGGCGATTCGGTGATCAGCCTCGTCGTCTCCGAGGCTCTCCACGCGCGCCATCCCGCGGACGACGAGGGCGTCCTCTCGGCGCGTCGCGCTGAGATCGTGAGCGCGACGGGGCTCGCCCGGCTGGCCCGCCGCATCGACCTCGGCGACGCGATCCTGCTCGGCGAGGGCGAGGCCCAGCGAGGAGGGCGAGCGCGCGGTGCATTGCTGGCATCCGCGTTCGAGGCCTTGGCGGGCGCCGTCTTCCTGGATCTCGGGTGGAACCAGGTTCGCGACTGGCTCCTTGTCCTTGCGGCGCCGGAGCTGGAAGCTGATGCGCCCGCAGGAACCCTCAAGAGCCCGAAGAGTCGGCTCCAGGAGCTGACCCAGCGGTCGGGCGAACGTCCGGATTACCGCGTCGTGCAGTCGTCGGGCCCGGACCACGCGAGGGAATTCGTGGTGGAGGTCTCGGTGGCCGGGGAGGTGGTCGGGACGGGGACCGGGAGCTCGCTCCGGACCGCGGAGACCGTCGCTGCCGAGGCGGGCCTCGATGAGCTCGGACGCCGAGCCGCTCGCCCCCCGGCGGGTCGGGGAAGCGGGCCGGGGCCCGACGCCTCATGAGCCGAAGCGCACGCCTCGTCGCGCTCCGGTTGCAGGGGTTCAAGTCTTTCGCCGAGCGAACGGTCATCGAGTTCGCGCCGGGCATCAATGCGGTCGTCGGCCCCAATGGATCGGGCAAGAGCAAC
Source organism: Chloroflexota bacterium (assembly GCA_017882025.1). GTDB lineage: Bacteria > Chloroflexota > Limnocylindria > Limnocylindrales > CSP1-4 > CTSoil-043. Next base: position 6,400 of record JADGQG010000003.1, on the reverse strand, counting down.
CTCGCCGACGCGTTGCGCTGGACGCTCGGCGAGCAGGGCCGCGCCATTCGCTCGCGCAGGTCCGAGGACGTCGTGTTCGCAGGTTCGGAGCGCCGCTCCGCGCTCGGGATGGCGGACGTCACGCTCGTGCTCGACAACGCGGACGGGCTGGTCCCGGTGGACTTCGCCGAGCTCGAGCTGGGACGGCGCCTGTATCGCTCGGGCGAGAACGACTACCTCGTGAATCGCCAGCGCGTGCGCCTCCGTGACCTCGTCGACCTCCTCGACGCGGCGCACCTTGCCGAGAATGCCTTCCTGTTCATCGGCCAGGGCATGGTCGACCAGGCGCTGGCGCTGCGGCCCGAGGAGCGGCGGCCGCTCTTCGAGGAGGTGGCCGGCGTGCGGCGCCACGAACGGCGGCGTCGCAAGGCCGAGGAGCAACTGGAGGAGGCGACCGCGAACCTCGCGCGGGTGGAGGACATTCTTGGCGAGCTGCGCCCGCAGGCGCGCCGCCTGGCCGCCCAGGCTGAGCAGCAGGCGACGCGCGCACGCGCCGGGGAGGAGCTGGCGGCTGCGCTTATCGCACGTCTGGGGACGCGCTGGAACGCGGTTGCCGCGGCGCATCGTCACGCCGACCGCGAGCTGGGGAGCGCGCGGCGGGCGGCCGCGGTCGCGCTCGACGCCTTGCAGATCGCCGAGAACAGCGCAGCCGACGCGACGCGCGATCTCGCCGCGGGCGCGGACGCGGAGCGGGCGGCGCGGGCCGCGCACGAGGTCACCCGGGCAGCGCTCGCGGTCCACCAGCTCGACGCGGCACGCGCCTCGGCGGAGGCGGCGGGGATCGCCCGAGAGCGCGAGCGGCTGACCGCGGAGCGCGCGGCGGCCGAAGCGGAGCTCGCCGCGCGCCGTCGCGAGCTCTCGCTCCCGATGCCCGAGCCGGAGCCGGCGCTCGACGAAGAGCTGGCCCATGTGGACCGCGCACTCGCGGAGGCGCGCGGCGAGGCCCAGGCGCTGCGGGCCGCCACGGCCGCACGCTCTGAGGCCGAGTCGGCCCTCCGACGTGCCAGCATCACCCGTGCCGCCGAGCTGGATGGGGTCCGGCGTCGCATGGCCGACATAGATCGACGCCTGGCCGACGAGCGCGCGTCGGCCGAGGCCGCCGGGACCCGCTCGTCGGAGCTCGAGGCGGAGCTCGAGGCGCTCCGAGAGTCGGCTGGTGCCGCCCGTGCGGCAGAGACGACCGCGGCCGCGGCGCGCGACGCCGCGCGGTCGGCAGCTGCAACGTCGGAGGCCGCGCGCCTCGCGGCGGCCGATGCCTCGGCCGCCGCAGGTGCCCGAGCCGCCACGCTGCGGGGCCGGCTGGAGGCGCTCCAGGCCCGGCTCGCGGAGGACGAAACGCGGGGCATCGGTCGCGCCGCACGGCGGGTGGGCGGCCGTGCCCTGGCGGCCGGCCTTGGCGTGGACCCGGCCATGCGCGTCGCGGTCTCGGCCGCGCTTGGCGAGCTGGCCCGGTCGTTCGTCGTTCGGCGCGATCAGCTGGCCTCGCTGACCGGAGAGCGGGGCCTCCTGGTGCTTGACGACGCAGCAGGCCCGGGCGCGGCGGCGCCGGTGGCCGCGGAGATCGCGGGCGTCCGGGCCGGCGTCGCCCGGGTCGGGGGAGGCCTGCTCGCCGATGCTGTGCGGGTCGACGTGGCGGGCACCGCCTCGCGGATTCTCGCCCGTTGCGCGTGGGTGCCGACGCTGTCGGACGCGATCGAGATCGCCGCGACCCTGCCTTCGGGCTGGCGCGTGGCGGCCCGGACTGGCGCTGTCGTGACCGCGGCCGGGACGGTCAGTCTCGGGATCGCCGACATGCCGCTCGAGCGTCGCGCGGAAGCCGAGGCCATTGGGCGCGACCTCGCCGCCGCCCAGGCGGATCGCGACTCGGCCACACGACGGCTGGCGATCGCCGAGGCGGCGGCTGCCGCGACCCGGGCGAGCCACGATGACGGGCGACGCGCAGAGGTGGACGCGGCCGCCCGACGCCGATCCGCCGAGGACGCGGAGCGACGGGCCTCGCGCGACGCGGAGCAGACGACCCGCGAGGCGGGTTGGCACGCCTCTCGAGCCGCGACGATCGCCACCGAGCGAACCGTGCTGGCGGAACGACTCGCAGCGCTTGCAGGCGGCGATTCGGGTTCCGGATCTGCCCTCGGCGGCGACGGCCTGCAGGCGACGGACGACGGGGCAACCCCGCCTGATGTCGGTGGCGCGCTGGCCGTCTGGGAGGCCCGCGCGGCCGACCTGCGCAGCCGGCGCGATCTTCTTGCCGCGGATCGAGCCGCGCGGGAGATCCAGCGCCGAGCCGCGGAGGATCGACGTGCCCGGGCGGACGCGGCGGCCACGCTCGCCGGGGAGCGCCTCTCCCGGGCGGACACGGAGGCGGCCGGGCTCGCAATCCGCGAGGAGGCGCTCGAGGCCCGCCGCCAGGCGCGCGAGGTTGACCTGGCGGCGGCGATCGCCCGGGAGGAGGCCGCCCGCACCGCGTTCGACCTCGGCCTGGCCGCGGACGCCGCGGATCGCGAGCGACTGCGCCTCGCGGATACCGCCGTCATCGGGTCGCGCAACGCGCTGCGGCACGCGGACGAGCTGGTGCGCGTCGTGGCGGTGCAGGAGCTCGAAGCCCGCTTGGGTATCGACGCCGTCCGCGAGCAGGCGCTCGTGGAGCTCGCCGGGCTCGGCGAGCTCGGCATCCGCGCGCTCGCAGCGGCCGGCGACGGCGACGTCGGCGAGGCGCTCGGCGCGGCGCCACGCCTGCCACCGGATGGGCAGCCGACCGACGACGACGGCGCTCGACTCGCCGCCGCTCTCGCGCGGGCAGGCGAGCGTTGGGCGGTCAGCGGCCCGGCCGGGGAAGGGCCGCCGGCGGGCCGCCTGGCCGGGCTTCGCCGCCGGTTCCACGAGCTTGGCGCGGCAAACCCCTTCGCGACCGAGGAATACGCGGCGGTCCGGGCGCGCCTCGAAGAGCTGGAGGCGCAGCGCCGGGACCTGGACCGCGCGATCGACAGGACTCGTGGGCTCATCGCGGAGCTCGACACGCTGATCACGACCCAGTTCCGGGCCACGTTCGTCGCGCTCGAGGCGGCTTTCGACCGCCGCTTCCAGCAGCTCTTCGGCGGGGGTTTCGCCCGGCTCAGCCTCACCGAACCATCGGACCTGGCGGCGACGGGCGTGGAGATCGTGGCCCGCCCGCCCGGCAAGAAGGCCCAGGCGCTCTCCATGCTGTCTGGTGGCGAGCGCGCCTTGACCGCCGTGGCGCTCCTCTTCGCGATGCTCGAAGTCCGGCCGGTCCCGTTCTGCGTTCTCGACGAGGTCGACGCGGCGCTCGACGAGGCGAACGTGGGTCGGTTCGTCGAGGCGCTCCGAGGCCTCGCCGCCTCGACCCAGTTTGTCGTGATCACGCACAATCGCGGGACGATCGAGGCGGCCGACGCCCTCTTCGGGGTCACGGTCGACGATGACGCGGTCAGCCGAGTGATCAGCCTCCGCCTCGACGAGGCGACGGCGATCGCCGACCGCGTCGCGGGCGGCGGAGGACGGCGCGAGCGCACGATCCCCGATCCGGCGCCGGCCGGCTGAAGGAGCGCGACGAGCGATGTTCTGGCGGCGGCGGCCCACGGAACCGGATCAGCCGGCGGAGGAGGGCGGGGTCTCTGACGCCGCGATCGAAGCGCAGCTCGAGGCAGAGTTCGCGGAGGCAGAGGAGGCGCGGACGACGGCGCAGGCAGGCGGCGAGACGCCCCGGCCAACCGACGGGGAGCCCGCGGACGGCGACCTCGTCGCGGGCGTCGCGCGGAGCCGCGGTGGCTTCATGGCCCGTCTCCAGGGACTTCTCGGCCGGGGCGACCCCACCGCCGCGACGTGGGAGGAGGTCGAGGAGACGCTGATCGCGGGCGACGTCGGCGCAGCGCTCGCGCTCGAGGTCGTGGAGCGGGCCCGGCGCCGACGTGATGGGGCCGGCCCGACGGCGGCAGTCAGAGAGGAGCTTACGGCGCTGCTCGTCGACCGCGAGCCCGGCTGGGCGCCGCACCGGGCCGGCCCGGATGCGCCGGCGATCATCCTCGTCGTCGGGGTCAACGGGACCGGCAAGACCACCACGATCGGCAAGCTCGCCTTCCGCTATCGCGCCGAGGGGCAGACCGTGCTGCTCGCCGCCGGGGATACGTTCCGGGCGGCCGCAATCGAACAGCTGCGGGCCTGGGGCGAGCGAGCGGGCGCGCCGATCGTGGCGCACGGGCCGGGCGCCGACCCGGCCGCGGTCGTCTACGACGCCGTCGACGCGGCCGTCGCCCGCCGCGTGGACGTGCTGATCGTCGATACCGCCGGCCGGCTCCACACGAAGTCGAACCTCATGGACGAGCTGGCGAAGATGCGCCGCGTGATCGATCGCCGGCTTCCCGGGGCGGCGCCAGAGGTTCTCTTCGTCCTGGACGCGACCACCGGACAGAACGGCCTGGCCCAGGCGAAGGCGTTCCACGAATCGACCGGTCTGACGGGGATCATCCTCACGAAGCTCGACTCGACGGCGAAGGGCGGGATCGTCTTCGCGATCGAGCGGGCGCTCGGCGTCCCGGTCTGCTTCGTGGGGGTGGGGGAGAAGGTCGGCGACCTGCTCCCGTTCGATGCGACCGCCTTCGTGGGGGCGCTCTTCGGCTGACGGGCACGGCCGGTCGACGGGACACGCCCCGGGATCGGTGGAGTACACTCCGGCTGCCTCGGTGTCGCCAGAACCCGCGCACCACGCGACGGCGCATGCCGCGTCGCCACAGCCTCGGTCCACAGGAGCCTGCATCCCGCCGTGTTCGACGCCCTCTCCGAGCGCCTCCGCAGGACGCTCGGCTCGCTCACCGGTCGCGGCCGGATCAGCGAGGCCGACGTCGAGACGGCGATGCGCGAGGTGCGGCTCGCGCTCCTCGAGGCGGACGTCAACTTCAAGGTCGTCAAGGATTTCACAGCGCGGGTCCGCGAGCGCGCAATCGGCGCCGACGTCCTGGCGTCCCTCAACGCCGGCCAGCAGGTCGTCAAGATCGTCAACGAGGAGCTGACCGCGCTCCTCTCCGGCGGCGACCGGACGCTTCACCTGGCCGGGAACCCTGCAGTCATCGCGCTTGTCGGGCTGCAGGGCTCTGGCAAGACGACGACGGCCGCGAAGCTCGCCCGCCACATCGTCAAGATCGGCCGCCGGCCGCTGCTCGTGGCCGCGGACCCGTACCGGCCTGCCGCGATCGAACAGCTCATGACGCTCGGGGCAAGCCTCGACCTGCCGGTCTTCTCCGCGCCGGCCGGGACGCCCGTGCCGGAGATCGGGCGGCTTGGGATCGCATACGCGCGCCACGAGGTCCGCGACACCGTGATCCTCGACACGGCCGGCCGGCTGACGGTCGACGAGGTCCTGATGGCCGAGGTGACCGAGCTCATGCGCGCGGTCCAGCCCGTGGAGACGCTCCTCGTCGTCGACGCGATGGTCGGCCAGGAAGCGGTGAGCGTGGCGCAGGCGTTTGCCGCGGCGGTCCCGCTGACAGGCCTGGTCCTCACGAAGATCGACGGGGATGCGCGGGGCGGCGCGGCCCTTTCAATCAGTGCGGTTACCGGGCTGCCGGTCAAGTTCCTCGGCACGGGCGAGAAGACCGACGCGCTGGAGCCGTTCCACCCAGACCGCCTGGCGGGCCGGATCCTCGGGATGGGCGACGTGCTGACCCTCATCGAGCGGGCACAGGGCGCGTTCGATGCAACGCAGGCCGAGAAGGCTGCCGCGAAGATCCAGTCAGGAAGCTTCAGCCTGGAGGATATGCTCGACCAGCTCCAGCAGGTCAAGAAGATGGGGCCGCTTGGACAGGTCATGGAGATGATCCCGGGCCTCGGCGGGATGGCGCGCCAGGCGCAGGATTCGGTCGACCGCGGCGACCTCGGACGAACCGAGGCGATCATTCGCTCGATGACCCCGGGTGAGCGGCGTGACCCGGCGATCCTCAACGGGAGCCGGCGGCGCCGAATCGCCAGCGGCTCGGGCACGTCGATCGTCGAGGTCAACCGACTCGTCAAGCAGTTCGCCGAGATGCAGAAGCTCATGAAGCAGCTCCGCGGGGGCCGCCGGCTCCCCGGGCTCTTCGGCCGCTGAGGCCGAGGGAGGAACGCAATGGCCGAGTTCACACCCGTCCCCGTCGATCCCGGGACGCCGTACCAGGGGGGCTCGTCGAACGTCGTCGCTCGTCCTGCGCGCCCTGCGGGCCTCCTCCGGTGGGGCGTGGCGCTCGCCGTGGTCGCGCTTCTCGTCGGCGTCGTCTCGGTGGGCACCGTCCTGCTCGCATCGGCGGCCAATCTCGTGGTACGGGAGGATTTTCATCCCGCGCTTGCCGAGCTCTTCCTGCGGACGGCGAAGGAG
>JADGQG010000167.1 GCA_017882025.1 Chloroflexota bacterium | reverse complement strand
GACGGGCATACCGGCCGCGGGCATCCGCGAGCTCGCCCACGCCTACGCGGCGGCGCCGCGCGCCATGATCTGCTGGACGCTGGGGATCACGGAGCACCATAACGGCGTGGACAACGTCCTCGCCCTGATCTCTCTCGCGCTCCTCACCGGGCACGTGGGCCGCTACGGCAGCGGGCTCAACCCATTGCGCGGCCAGAACAACGTCCAGGGTGGCGGCGACATGGGCGCCCTCCCCGACAGGCTGCCCGGGTTCCAGCACGTGGAGCAGGATGCGCTGCGCGCCCCGTTCGACGCCGCGTGGGGCGTGGCCGTCCCGCCGAAGCGCGGCAAGCACCTCTCCGCGATGTTCGAGGCGATGGAGCACCGGGAGCTGACCGCGCTCTACGTCATCGGTGAGAACCCGGTCCAGTCCGAAGCCGACCAGGCAAAGGCGATCCGGCTGTTGTCCGGTCTCGACCATCTCGTCGTCCAGGACATCTTCCTCACCCGGACCGCGCAGCTCGCGGACGTGGTCCTGCCGGCCGCTGCCGCGTGGGCCGAGACCGAGGGGACGGTCACGAACTCCGAGCGACGCGTGCAGCGCGTCCGGAAGGCCCTGGAACCGCCCGGCGAGGCGCGCGACGACCTCGCGATCATCTTCGAGCTCGCGCGGCGCCTCGGCGCCGACTGGGGCGAGCCTTCCGCCGAGGCGGTCTGGGACGAGCTGCGCCGGCTCTCGCCCGTCCACGCCGGCATGAGCTACGCGCGCCTCGAGTCCCAGGGTGGGCTCCAGTGGCCCTGCTACGACGATGCCCACCCGGGCGAGCTCTTCCTCCATTCGCGGCTCTGGGAGGACCCGGTCCCGGGCAACCGCGCGCCGTTCGTGCCCGTCGACCACGACCCACCCGTCGACCGCCTGGACGCGGACTTCCCCATGCGCCTGACGACCGGCCGGCGCCTCGATAGTTTCAACACGGGCGTCCAGTCGGGCGGTTACGGCTCCCCCCTGCGGCGCGGGGAGTCGCTGGACCTGTCGCCGGAGGACGTGGCCCGCTACCGGCTCGCCGAGGGCGAGCGCGTCCGGGTCGTGAGCCGCCGCGGCGCGGTGGAGACGCCCGTCCGAACCGACCCGTCGCTGCGGCCCGGCCTGGCGTTCATGACGCTCCACTTCCAGGACGACGTGGCCACGAATCTTCTCACGATCGACGCGACGGACCCGAAATCCGGCACCGCCGAGTTCAAGGCCACCGCGATCCGGATCGAGAAGCTGCCGTCCGGCACGGCCGTCGCGGCTGACACGGCCGCCAAGATGGAGCCCTGACTCATGGACCTCGTCACGCTGGCCCCGCGCGCGACGCCCGACGAGCGAACGGCGGTCGATGTCGTCCTCGGTGCGCCGGTTGGCCGCTGGGACGGCGGGGAGCGCGCGGACCCGGAGGGCGGGCACATGGCGACCGGCGGCCACGCGGCGCGCGAGCGGCGCCATCTCCTCCTGCCCGTCCTCCACGCGATCCAGGCCCGCGTCGGGTGGATCAGCCGTCCCGCGCTCGAGTACGCCTGCCGACGGCTGTCGATCCCGCCCGCCGATGCGTATGGCACCGCCAGGTTCTACGGACTGTTCTCCACGACACCCCGGCCGCCGATCGTGGCGCACGTCTGCGACGACATCGCGTGCCGGCTGGCGGGCGCGGAAGACGTCTGCGCGGACCTGGGGCGCGCGCTCGGGCCAGCCGGGGAGCCGGCACTCGACGGGGAGGCGACCTGGCTCCGGAGCCCGTGCCTGGGCCGCTGCGAGCGCGCCCCGGCGGCGCTCTTCACCGTCGCCGGGACGCTGCCGGAGACAATCGCGGCCGCGCCCGTTGACGCCGTCGGGATCGTGATGCGCCTGGAACGGACCGCCGCCGGGCGACGGCTGGTCCCCGCGCCCACCGACACGGAGCCGGACGAGGAGCGGCTTTCCAACGTCCGGCGCTCGGTCCCCCAGGCCGGCGAGCCGGGCCTGCGAATCCTCCGCCGTGTCGGCGTCACCGACCCGCGGAGCCTCGACGACTACCTCGCCACGGGCGGCTACCGTGGGCTGCGTCGCGCCATGGAGATCGGGCGCGAGGCCGTGATCGCGGAGGTCACGGCGTCCGGCCTCCTGGGCCGGGGCGGGGCCGCGTTCCCCACCGGTCGCAAGTGGGCCGCGGTCGCCGTGCAGCCGGGCCAGCCCCACTACACGGTCTGCAACGCCGACGAGTCGGAGCCCGGCACGTTCAAGGACCGGGTGCTCATGGAGGAGGACCCGTACGCGATCGTCGAGGCGATGACGATCGAGGGATTCGCCACCGGCGGCGCCCACGGCTTCCTGTACATCCGGGCCGAGTACCCGCTGTCCGCGGCGCGGATGGCTCACGCGCTCGCGACCGCGCGCGAGGCCGGCTACATCGGGGCCGACATCCTGGGCTCCGGTGTCGCGTTCGACATCGAGATCCGGCGGGGCGCCGGCGCGTATGTCTGCGGCGAGGAGACGGCGCTCTTCAACTCGATCGAGGGAAAGCGCGGCGAGCCACGCAACAAGCCGCCCTTCCCCGTCGAGGTCGGGCTCTTCGGCCGGCCCACCGCGGTCAACAACATCGAGACGCTCGTGAACGTCCCGGGGATCGTGGCGGATGGCGCGGCGTCCTTCGCCGCGCTCGGCACCCAGGGATCGCGCGGACCGAAGCTCTTCTGCATCTCGGGTGCGGTCCCCCGCCCCGGCGTCTACGAGGTCGAGTTCGGCGCCTCGCTCGGCGACCTGATCGCGCTCGCCGGCGGCGTGACGCCCGGGCGCGCATTGCGGGCGGTCCTGCTGGGCGGCGCGGCCGGTGTCTTCGTGGGGCCGGATTCGCTGGACCTGCCGCTGACGTTCGAAGCGACGCGGGCCGCCGGCGCGACCCTCGGATCGGGCGTCGTGATGGTCTTCGATGAGACCGCCGACCTGGTCGGGACGCTCCGCCGTGTCGCCGCGTTCTTCCGGGACGAATCCTGCGGGCAGTGCGTTCCCTGCCGCGTGGGGACGGTCCGCCAGGAGGAGCTCCTGGCGCGGCTGGCAAACGGCCGGCCCAACGGGAGCAAGGAAGATGAGCTGGCGCTCCTCGCGGACCTGGGGCTGGCGATGCGCGACGCGAGCATCTGTGGCCTGGGCCAGACGGCGTCGTCGGCGATCGAATCGGCGGTCCGCGCGGGGCTGGTCGCATTCGCGGGGCAGGGGGAGGCACGCGCGTGAGCAGCGAGATCGCCCACATCTTCAGCGAGCCACCGGCGCGTTCCGCGCGGATCCCGGGTGCTCCGCCGGTGCCGGCTCCCGCGGCCGTGGAGCTCACGATCGACGGGCGCACCGTCAGCGTCCCGGCGGGCGCCACGATCCTGGATGCCTGCCGCGCCGGGTCGATCAACATCCCGACGCTCTGCTTCCTGGAGAACCTGACGCCGGTCAACGCGTGTCGCCTATGCGTGGTGGAGGTGGCGGGGGCACGCACGCTCGTCCCGGCATGTTCGCGGCCCGTGGAGCCGGGGATGGACGTCCAGACCGCGTCGGAGCGGGTGCGCCACAGCCGCCGGCTCGTGCTCGAGCTCCTCGCTTCGTCGGTCGACCTGTCAACGGCGCCGGGCGTCGCCGAGATGCTCGCCGAGTACGACGCGGATCCGGCTCGCTTCGGCCCGGCCGCCCCGCCGGCGCAGGCCGGCGAGCGGGACGCCCTCCAGCCCGGCCACCACCACGCGCCCGGCGGGGCCGCCGCGGCGACGGTCGCCCAACCGGTCAAGGTGGACAACGAGCTCTACGTTCGCGACTACGCGAAGTGCATCCTCTGCTACAAGTGCGTCGAGGCCTGCGGGGTCGACGCCCAGAACACGTTCGCGATCGCCGTTGCCGGGCGCGGGTTCGATGCCCACATCTCCACGGAGTACGACACGCCGCTGCCGGCCTCCGCCTGCGTCTACTGCGGCAACTGCATCGGCGTCTGCCCGACGGGCGCCCTCATGTTCCGCTCGGAGCACGAGATGCGCGCGGCAGGGACCTGGGATGAGGCGGCCCAGAGCAGGACGGACACGATCTGCCCGTACTGCGGGGTCGGCTGCACGCTCACCCTCCACGTCCAGCAGGGCGCCATCGTGAAGGTCACCTCGCCCCTCGACGCGTCGATCACCGAGGGCCACCTCTGCGTCAAGGGCCGCTTCGGGTTCACGTTCGTCGGGAGCAGCGGGGTCGGCGGCCAGTAGCGCAGCGAGGGCCGCCCGCGTCAAGCCGCGCGATGCACGCGTCACGCCGCGCGTCGAAGTCACACATCGACGTGGTCGGGGGTCCAACCTCGGGCGGACCTGGAGCGCCGTCCGCGAGCCAAGGGGGTGCGAAGACGATGCGCAGGTCCGGGCGTCGGCGCG
>JADGQG010000166.1 GCA_017882025.1 Chloroflexota bacterium | reverse complement strand
GTGGGGCAGGCAGCGCCCGGCCCCATCGGCCGTCCAGGCCTCGAGCAGGTCGTCGTCCACGTGCTGCGGCTCGATCGACGAGAGCCGGATTCGCTCGATGTCGGTCTCGACGAGGATCCGCCGGACGAGGCCGGCCAGTGTCAACGCGCTCCGGGCGTGCGCGCCGCGAGCGCCCCGCTCCGACCAGCCGCCGTCGTACGTGCCGATGTTGATCCCCGTCAGGACGATCTCGCGGTGACCGGCGGCGAGTGCGCGGCGCACGTCGGCGAGCACCGCTTCGGGTGCCAGCGAACGCTCGGCGCCACGTGCTCGCGGGATGATGCAGTAGGTGCAGTGGAACGAGCAGCCGTCCTGCACCTTCACGAAGGCGCGCGTCCGGTCGAACCGGGCCCGCCCGTCCACAATCCCCTCGATCTCGACGCCGGCGAGGGTCGGGAGCGGCCCGTCGAGCGAGCGTGCCGTGCCGGGCCGGTCCGGATCTCCGCCGCTCCCCGCCCCGCCGATCAGCCGATCCACCTCCGCGAGGAGCCCGTCCCTGGCCGCGCTGTCCACGAGCAGCGCGCGCACGTCGTCGCCGCCGAACCCGGCCGGGTTCACGGCCACCGAGCAGCCGGCCACGATGACGGTCGCGTTCGGGCTCGCGCGGCGGGCGCGGCGGGCCGCCTTGCGGGACTTGTCGTCTGCCACCGCGGTCACGGTGCACGTGTTGACGACGTGGAGCTCGACCGGGGCGCCGTCATCGACCAGCTGGACGCCACGGCCGCGCAGGAGCCGCGCCACCGCTTCCATCTCGGCCTGGTTGACCTTGCAGCCGAGGTTCGTGATCGACGCGCGCCGGATCAGCCGGCCGCGGTGCGGCGTCAGCACGCGGTCGGTCATCGCCGGCTCACCGGGGCACCGGCTTGGCGGACATCAGGAACTCGATCAGCCCGACGGCGATCCGAGTGAAGGGCAGCAGCAGGCTCGCCACGAACAGGGAGACCGCGAACGCGACGTGGGTCACCAGGATGAGCGGGAAGAGCGGGGCGAGGTTCGGCATCTCGAGCCGGCGCAGCAGGGCGAGCGGCCCTACCCGACGGGACGCTCCACGTCCAGCGCGACCCAGTCGCCCTCGGCCTCGCGGTGCACGATCACGAGGCCGGCGACGACAAACGCGGACCGGACGTCGCCCTCGCGGTCCACGAAGATGCCCGACGCGAGCAGCCGGCCACCCGGCCGAAGCTCGTCTCGCAGCTGCGGCGCAAGGGTGACGAGCACGGATGCGATGAGGTTCGCTGCCACGAGGTCGAACGGGCCCGCGCCCGACGGCACGGATCCCTGCCACGCGCGGACCCGCCGGGCGAGCCGGTTGCGCCGGGCGTTCGCGAGCGTGGCCTCGATCGCGATCGGATCCGTGTCCACGCCGATCAGCTCGCCGGCGCCGAGGAGACCCGCCGCCACCGCCAGCACCCCTGACCCACAGCCGACGTCGAGGAGCCGGGCGCGCCCGTCCCTCGCGGCGCCATGCGCCAGGAGGCCGTCGTCCGCCCAGCGCTCGATCCCGGCGAGGCAGAGACGGGTGGTGGGATGGAGGCCCGTCCCGAACGCCATCCCGGGATCCATGGCGATCACGACGTCATCGGGCGCTCGGCGGTGGCGCCGCCAAGTCGGTCGGATCACGATCCGACGCCCGATCCGCATCACGCGCACGTGCCGCTTCCACGCGGTTGCCCAATCGGATTCATGGACAACGGTCGTGGCAAGCTCGCCGATCTCGCGCAGGCCGAAGGCCCCGAGATGCCCCAGCGCTCGGTCGGCCGTGGTGACCGCCTCGCGGACGGCCCGCGGGTCCCGCGCCGGCAGGTAGGCCCGGATGGTCGCCGGCTGCGAGGGGTCCGCGACCGCGCCCAGCCCCTCGTCGGTCAGCCTGAACCCTGGTTCAACGCTCACGCCGCCGGGCGCCACCCGCGAGAGAATCTCGCTGACGGCTTCGACAGCTTCCGGGTCGCACGTGACCGCCAGCTCCAGCCAGGTGGAATCGCCCAGGAGCCCGTCCCCCGCGGGATCGGCGACGTGCGCGCGGATCACCCCAGCGCGTCCTTGATCCGGTCCAGGACCCCGGCTTTGCCGGTGCCCAGCCCGGTCTCGCCGGAGGCCGCAGCGAACGCCTCGAGCGCCTCGCGCTGCTCCTTCGTGAGCTTCGTGGGGATCTTGACCTCGATGAGGACGTGCAGGTCTCCGCGCGCGCCCGCCCGGCGCAGGTGGGGAGCGCCACGCCCGCGCAGACGGATCTCCGTGCCTGGCTGCGTGCCGGGCTTGATCTCGAGGTCCTCCTCGCCGTCTGCCGTCGGCACCCGGACGCTCGTCCCCAGCGTCGCCTGGGCGACCGAGAGCGAGAGGTCATGGAAGAGCTCCGTGCCCTCGCGCTTGAGCGACGGGTGCGGCGTGACGTGGATCGCCACGTAGAGGCTGCCCGGCGGGCCGCCCCGGGGCCCCACTTCGCCCTCGGCGGAGAGGCGGATCTGGTGGCCGTCGTCGATGCCGGCGGGCACGCTGACGCGGAGCCGCTTCGCACGTTCGCGCCGGCCGTCGCCGCCGCAATCCTCGCACGGCGCCTCAACCACCTTGCCCTCCCCGCGGCAGCGCGGGCAGGTGACCACGTTCACCATCTGTCCCAGCATGGTCTGGCGGACATGCCGGATCTCGCCGCGACCCTGGCACTGCGGGCAAGAGATGGCCGACGAGCCGGGCTTCGCGCCGCTCCCGGAGCAGGTGGCGCAGCGGTCGAGGACGGGGAACTCGATCTCCTTCTCGGTGCCGCGGATCGATTCCTCGAAGCTGACGCGCAGGTCGTAGCGGAGGTCGGAGCCGACGGCCGCGCGCCCGCGCCGGGCCCCGCCGCCGCCCGCGGCCGTGCCCCCGAAGAACGCGTCGAAGAGGTCGGAGAAACCGCCGAATCCCTGCTGAGAACCGGCGAAGCCAGCGGACCCGTTCACTCCGGCCGCCCCGAACATGTCGTAGGCCTGGCGGCGTTGTGGATCGGAGAGGACCTGGTATGCCTCGTTGATCTCCTTGAAACGCTCGTCGGCCCCGGAGTCGCGGTTGACGTCGGGGTGCCACTGCTGGGCCAGCTTGCGGAAGGCGCGCTTGACCTCCCCGTCGCTCGCGGTGCGGGGCACGCCGAGAATCGTGTAGTAGTCGCGTTCGGTCGCCATTCGCCCGCAAGTCTACGGGAGGGGCGCGGTGGGGCGTCCCGCCGGACCGCGACCGGTGCCGGCGTGGCGGGCCCGACTCGGTGGGTCAGCGAGTGGGCTGATCCTCGATCACGAGTGATGCGGCGACATCGGAAGCGTGCGCCGCAGCGCGGGAGGCGGGACCGCCGGCAGGACCGACCTGGCGCGGGCCGGCCGTCCCGGGGGCGGGCGCATCCTCGCGCGCCAGCACCGCCGCGGCGATCCCGACGCCAGCTGCGGCGAGCGCCGCTCCGACGATCCCGGACGTATTCAGGTACTGGGCGGTGACGATGGGCGCACGCGCGGTCAGGAACCTCGAGTACTTCGCGTACTCCTTGCTGACGCCGCCGCCGAGGATGATGAGGTCCGGCCAGAACCAGCGCTCGAGCAGCGCCATGTACTCGCTGAACTCCCGGCCCCACTTCTTCCAGCCCAGCCCGCGGCGCACGCGGGCGGCGCCGGAGATGAGGGTCTCGGCGTCCTTCCCGCGGTAGGTCACGTGCCCGAACTCGGTCGAGTCCAGGAGGCGGCCGTCGATGAAGAGCGCGCTGCCGATCCCGGTCCCGATCGTGAGCAGGAGCACCGTCCCCTGCACGCCCTTCGCGGCGCCGAACGTCGCCTCCGCCAGGCCGGCCGCATCGGCATCGTTGACCAGCCGCACGGGTCGGCCGAGCCGGGCGGAGAGCATCGCTTCGGCGGGCGCCTCGATCCACGACGTGTCGATGTTCGCCGCGGTCATCAGCCGACCCGCTTTCACGACGCCGGGCAGGCCCGCGCCGGCCTGCATGCCGGGCGTGGCGTGGCCGTCGGCGACGAGCTGGTCCACGATCCCACCGATCGCCGCGATGACGGCCTCCGGTGTCGCCGGCTGCGGCGTCTTGACCCGCAGCCGCGGCGAGGCGAGCTCACCGGTGACGAGATCCACGACCGCGGCCTTGACGCCGGTCCCACCGACGTCGATGCCGATCGCGGTCCGGGGGGCGGCAGGTGCGGGGCGCTTCGGTCGGGGACTCATGGCGTCGCAGAATACCCCCGGCGCCGCCGTCCCGCTCGGGCCCCCGGTCGCGTCGCGCCGTTCAACCTCGTCGGCGGCGACGACGCGCGACGAGCGCGATCCACGGGAGCCCGACGACAGCAAGCGAGGCCAGCCCGAGGAGCACGGGAGATGCGCCACCC
>JADGQG010000165.1 GCA_017882025.1 Chloroflexota bacterium | reverse complement strand
GTCATCCCGGCCGGTGCGCCTCGCGGCGCGTCCGGCAGCCCTCTCGACGCGCTATCGGGCGTCTCCCGTCACGGCTCGCAAGCAACGTTCGCGACGGGGTTGCCGCGCGGCTCGCACCGTCCCGCGCTCGCTTCGGCCCCTGCCGACGCTACTCCTCTCGGTCACCGCCGTGAGGGCCGGAGTGTAGCACGGCCCATGGACGCCTCAAGGCAGCCGAACCGCGTCAGGCCGTGGCGCCCTGGGCCGCCAGCCACTCTGCGTAGTTCGTCTCGTCGACGCCGCCGTCGACGTCGGTCTTCGTGAGGAGGAGTGGCGGCCGGCCGTGGCGGATCGTCTCCTCCGTGATGATGCACTTCCGAATCTCGGTCCGGTCCGGGATGTCGTACATCACCTCGAGGAGCGACTCCTCGACGATCGTGCGGAGCGCCCGGGCTCCGGTCTTGCGTGCCAGCGCCGCATCCGCGGCGGCGGTGAGCGCACCGTCCGTGAAGACAAGCTCCACCTTGTCCAGGCCGAGGAAGCGCTTGAACTGGCGGGTGATGGCGTTCTTCGGCTCGGTCAGCACCCGGACAAGGTCCTCCGCCGTCAGCGCCGAGAGCGTCACCACGACCGGGAGCCGCCCCACGAACTCCGGGATAAGCCCGTACTTGAGGAGGTCCTCCGGCATCAGCCGGTCCAGGATCTTCTGGCGGTCCGCCCTGGTGCCTGTGGCGTCGCTGCCGAAGCCGAGCGCGCGCTTCCCCACCCGCTCTTCGATGATCCTCTCCAGTCCATCGAACGCCCCGCCGCAGATGAAGAGGATGTTCGTGGTGTCGATCTGGATGAAGTCCTGGTGGGGGTGCTTCCGGCCGCCCTGCGGCGGTACGTTCGCGGTCGTTCCTTCCAGGATCTTTAGGAGCGCCTGCTGGACCCCTTCACCCGACACGTCGCGGGTGATCGACGGGTTGTCCGCCTTGCGGGCGATCTTGTCGATCTCGTCGATGTAGATGATGCCCCGCTGCGCGCGGGCCACGTCGAAGTCGGCGGCCTGGATCAGGCGGAGCAGGATGTTCTCGACATCCTCGCCGACGTAGCCCGCCTCGGTGAGCGAGGTCGCGTCAGCGATGCAGAACGGCACGTCCAGGACGCGGGCCAGCGTCTGCGCCAGGAGGGTCTTCCCGGAGCCCGTGGGGCCGACCAGGAGGACGTTCGACTTCTGGAGCTCCACGTCGTCCGCCGAACCGCCGGCGTTGACCCTCTTGTAGTGGTTGTAGACGGCAACCGCGAGGACCTTCTTGGCGCGTTCCTGGCTGATGACGTACCCGTCGAGGGCGTCCTTGATGTGTCGCGGCGACGGGAGCTTCTCGGACGCCGGCTTCTGGCGCGGCTGCTCGAGGAGCTCCTCCTCGATGATCTCCTGGCAGAGATTGATGCATTCGTCGCAGATGTAGACGCCCTGACCCGCGATGAGCTTTCGGACCTGCTCCTGGCTCTTCCCACAGAACGAGCAGCGGTACGGCACCTTGGGCGTCTTGCTGGTCGTCATCTGCGCCTGATCTCCGTCTCGTGCGTCCCGCGGTGCGCCGCGCCGAACCTGGTCTGTGCCTATCCGCCCGCCGGCGTGGGCCCGTCCGGGGTCCCGTCCGTCGCCGCCGCCGATCGCTCCGTACCCGGGCCGCTGGAGGCGGACGGGAGTCCCGGCGCGACGGACCTCGGGACGGGTGCGTAGACAGCGTCGATGATGCCATATGCCTGGGCCTGATCGGGACTCATGAAATAGTCCCTTTCGGTGTCCTTGACGATCTTTTCGACCGTCTGGCCCGTGTGGTGCGCCAGCAGCTCGTGATTGGCGTTGACCAGCGTCTCCATCTCCCTGACCTGGATGAAGACGTCCGGGGTGTTGCCGCGGAACCCGCCGGACCCCTGGTGGATCATGATCCGACTGTGCGGCAGCGCGTAACGCTTCCCGGGGTGGCCCGCGGCGAGAAGGACTGCGGCCATGCTGGCCGCCATGCCGACGCAGATCGTGCTGACCGGTGCCCGAACCAGCTGCATCGTGTCATAGATCGCCAGTCCCGCCGTGATCACGCCGCCGGGCGAGTTGACGTACAGGTTGATGTCCTTCTCCGGATCCTCGGAATCGAGGAAGAGAAGCTGGGCGATGATCAGGTTCGCGACGTTGTCCTCGATCGCGTCGCCCAGGAAGATGATCCGCTCCTTGAGGAGCCGCGAGTAGATGTCATACGCCCGCTCTCCGCGGCTCGACGTTTCGATGACCATCGGCACGAGCATCTGGGACCCTCCTGGAGCGGCGCCCTCGGCGCGGCCGCGAGCGGCCGCCGTCCGCGGCGATTGACCGAACGGGGGATGGATCACGCGGGGGCGCTCCCCGCCTCCTCGGCCGCGGCGGCGTCGGCGGCCGCATCCGCGTCCTCGATATGCGGGATCGCGGGGTGTTCCGGGTGCGCCGCCAGCCATTCGTCGACGAGCTTCTCGACCACCCGCGAGCGGCGCAGCGAGCTGCGGATCGCCGCCCGGGCACGCTCCGTGTCGAAGTAGGCCGAGAGCTTCGGGTCGTTCGCGTAGCGCTGCCTCGCGCGGGACGCCTCGGCCGCCACGTCGGCGTCCGTGACCTCCATCCCCTCGGCCTCGGCGATCTTGCCGAGCACGAGGAGCGTCTTCGCGCGCTCCTCGGCGCCCGGGCGGAAGTCGGCGTGGAGCTGTTCAGGGGTCTTGTCGGTCGCCTTGAGGTACGCCTCCTCTGTGATCCCCTGCCGCACGAGCGCCCCGCGCAGCTCGTCGTGCATCACCTCGATCTCCTCGTCCACGAGGAGGTCCGGGATCTCGACGGTGGCGTTCTTTACCGCGTAGTCGATGATCCGGTCCGCGAAGCCGTGACGGGCCCGATCCATCGCATTGCGCTCCAGCCGCGTCCCGACCTCCGACCGCAGCGTGGCGAGGTCTTCGAACTCACCGAGCGAGGCGGCGAACGCGTCATCGGCGACCGGCAAGACCTTCTCGCGGAGCTCCCGGATCGTGACCGTGAAGTGGGCGGTCGCGCCCTGAAGGGAAGCCTCCTGGTAGTCGAGCGGGAACGTGATGTCGAACTCGGTCGACTCCCCGAGTCGCAGGCCCACGAGGTGCTCCTCGAAGCCCGGGATGAAGCGTTCCCGGCCGATCACGATCGGCATCCGCTCCACCGTGCCGCCCTCGAACGGCTCGCCGTCGCGCGTCCCGACGAAGCTGATCACGGCCCAGTCGTCGTCCTTTGCGCCGCGCTCATCCACCGGCACGAGCGTCGCCTGCTGGTCGCGAAGGTCGTCCACGACGCGATCCACTTTCGGATCGTCCACCGTGTCGATCTCGGGCGCGAACGGGAACGCGCGATAGTCGCCCAGCTGGACCTCCGGGCGGACCGGGATCGTGGCGGTGTAGCGGAGCGGCTGCCCCTCTTCGGCCTGGACGACGTCGATCGTCGGGCCGCCGATCGCGAACAGCTCCGTCTGCTCCGTCATCGCAGCGCGATAGGAACGCTCGACGAGCTGCTCGACGGCCTCGTCGAGAACGGACCCGGGCCCGAGCTCGCGCTCGATCATGGAGCGGGGAGCCTTGCCCGGCCGGAAGCCGGGGATCCGGGTCCGCTGGCTGAGCCGGCGAGTTGCGTCGACGACGGCTCGGGCGAGCTCGTCGGCGGGCAGCTCGACCTCGAGGAGGACTGTGCTCTTCGGGGAGGGGGTGGTGGTGACGTGCATGGCCGAACAAGTATACGGGCGCCCTCCGGGGCGCGCCCCCGTTGCGCTGGTGGGCGAGGAGGGGGTCGAACCCTCATATCACTCGCGTGACACCGGCTCCTAAGGCCGGCGCGTCTGCCATTCCGCCACTCGCCCGTGTCCATTCTCCCAGAAGGGAGATGACTCGACCACGGTTTCGATGCACAGCGCATGAGGCGCGCATAACTCTGTAGTGCTTGCCGAGATTCAACGCTGCAAGGGTTCGAGCATCGTGGGTTCCTCTCCCCGCCCTCACAGCGTGTCACTCATTCCCAGCGGGCGGGTGTCTCATTCGATCTTGGCAGAGAGGGCCACGGCCGCCTATTGACGATGACGCCGCCGCGGTGATCGTTCGGGTACCTGTGATGCGGCCGGCTGTTTGGCGCCGAGCCTCAAGCTGACGGTCCAACAACCGCCCGGCGACGATCCGTCGCGACTCGGATCTTCACCCGTAAAGTGCCGGGGCCACTCCGCTCGCCCCCCGACCATAAGGCCTCGTTTCGGGACGGAAGCGTCACAGGCCAGCGTGAGCGCAGGATCGTCGCCAACCTGCTGCTCCCCTCTTCGGACAGCTCGGGCGCCGATGGGACAGGCCGGAAGACTCCTGCCACCAACCATTCGCGCTCGCCGCCGACCAGGCGGGCGGCGCGAGATCCGCGATTCGCTCCCGCCTCACACGGGAA
>JADGQG010000036.1 GCA_017882025.1 Chloroflexota bacterium | reverse complement strand
GATCAGGAGACGCAGCCCGTTGGGGAGGCGCTCGTCGGTGTAGCGGACGGTGGGAACGGTCATGCGGGCCCTCGTGAAGGCGACCGACGGTTAGCGGGGTGCCGGGTCCCGCCGATTGTACGGGCGGCGATCATTCGTGCAGCGCCGCCGATGTGTTTCACCGCTTGACAGGTCAGCAGGAAACGTGTTAGATACTTGTCTTACACACGGGAGATGAAGAAGTCCACCATGGTCGCCTTGAACAAACCCACCGCCTCCGCGCGGCGTCGTGGCGCACTCGTCCGCGAGCTGTCGCCGCGGGGCGGGACGACGCGCCCCGAGGTAGTCCTTGAGGTTCGGACGGCGCTCGACTTCCTCGTCAGTCTCGTCGGGGACACGGAGCCGGAACTCCTCCCGGCCGACGCGGCCTGGCGCACGGCCGCCATCGACTCGCTCTCCGCGCCGCTTCGGCGCGACAAGGAGCGTTCGTTCGGGCGTGACGAAGCCGCCGAGGGGATCACGGGTTGGGCACTCATCCCGCTCGTCATCGCCGAGAGCCAGGTGCGGACCGCCGCGGATGTCGTGGCGCTCGCCGGGAGGGTCACGGCACGCGAGCTGATCGGTTCCGCGTGCGACGACGAGGACATGGTCGTGGCGCGGGCGCTTGCCGACCGGTATTTCGCGGGCGAGCCCGCGCTGCACGACGAGCTCGTGGCGAACGCTCCGGAGGCGCTGCGCGGCGCGCTGAAACGGCTCTTGCGTGAGCCGGAGACCGAGCTCCGGGCGATGCGACGCGTCCTGCGCGCGTGGGCGGAGCGATTCTCGGCCGTGGAGCCGCGTGTCGCGCAGATGCAGGCGCGGGATGTTGCGGCCCGGCGCGCGGACCTGGAGCTGCTGCCGCTCGAGGACTTCATCGAGCGGGCTACGAACGGCCTCCGCTGGACACCCGATGCGGGGATTCGGCGCGTCTACGTGGTCCCGAGCTACTTCGCCCGCCCGTACAACTACGTCTTCGCCGGCGAAGGCTGGCACCTGTTCGCCTACCCGCTCGCCGAGACGGCGCTCGACGGGGACCCGGCAGGGGTGCCGCCGGCGACGGTTCGCCTCTTCAAGGCGCTGGGCGACGAGAGCCGGATGCGGATCCTTCGCTACCTCACGGACGGGGACCTGTACCTCACCGAGATCGCGGACCGGATGGGGCTCTCGAAGCCCACGGTCAAGCACCATCTTGCCCAGCTCCGGGCGGCCGGGCTCGTGACGGTCACGGCGACCGGCGGGCTCACCTACTACAGCCTGCGACGAGACCGGGTCGCGGAGGCGGGTCCCGACCTCGTCCGCTACCTTGGCGCCAGGACAAGCTGAGGCATCAAGACGACGTGAACCGGCGAGCGCCACAGCGACGAGTTAGACGGACATCTAACGAAAGGACGACGCGATGACTACCGGGATCCACCCCGACCGCGCGCCGACCGGCTGGCAGACCCACGACGCGACTGGAGGGGACGCAAGGATGGCTGTGGAGATCCGATACCGGATGGCGCGGCTGCGCACGGAAGCGGAGCGCGAACGGTTGGCCAGGATTCACGCGGGCCCCGTGTCGGTGAGGCTCTGGCTCGGGCGCGCGCTCGTGACATTCGGACGCTCCGTCGAGGGGGCCGGGTCGGGCGACAAGGAATCCAGACGCTCGATTCGGGTCTGACGTCTCCCGGCCGGGCGGCGTCAGCGCGGGATCAGCGCCAACACGATGCCCGCGGCGAGGCCGACCAGGCTTCCCGCGGCGAGGACGCGGAGCGCCATGGCGCGGTCGGCACGCCGCGCAGCCGCCTCCGCGACATGCTCTTCGCCGCCCAGCGGCCCGAAATTGCGCAGCCCGGCGATCCCGAACGCAGCGCAGAACCGGAGCCGCGCCTGGATCAGGCCAATCGCGGATCCCGCGACCGGCAGTGCCACCAGGAGGCGCGCGATCGGCGCTGCGCCTGCGGCGAGGAGGGCAAGCGCGAGGAGGGCTGATCCGGCCAGCCCGATCAGCCCGAACGTGCGTCGCCGGGCGATCTCGGCCGAGCCGATGTTGCAGCCGCCCGGGCGATAGGCGGCCGGCGCGTCGTCGAAGGCGATCTGCGGAGTCATCATGTCCCCTGGTTCGGCGTGCCGGCTCGCACGGATGTAGGGCTCGGCCGGCGGGCGGGCGGGACGCCGGGCGCGGGAACCCAGTCGCCGAGCGGCCGCACCTCGGCGAGGAGTGCCTCGAGGTCCGGCTCGAGCGCCTGGGCGGCGGCGACTGCCGTCTCCATCGCCGTCAGGCAGAGGACGCCCTCGGCGATCGCTGCGAGTCGGATCTCAGCGGCGTCGCGGACCGGCCCGGAGCGCGGCGTGGGCGTGTTGACGACCAGCCGAACCGTGCCCGACGCGATGAGGTCCAGGATCCGGATCTCGCCGGGGACGGGCACCTCGCCAAGCTTCGCGACCGCCTCCGCTTCCCAGCCAAGGCTGTGCAGCATCGCGCGCGTGCCGGGTGTCGCCGCGAACCGGTAGCCGGCCCTCGCGAGCGCCGCCGCCAGGGCCGGCACGAGCGGCTTGTCCCGGTCGGCGACCGACAGGAGCGCCAGGGCGCCATCGTGTCCCGGGCGCGGCGGCACGAGCGACGCGGCGAGGAGCGCCTTCGCAGTTGCCACGCGCACGTCAACGTGGATCCCGATCACCTCGCCGGTCGACTGCATGAACGGGCCCAGCGACGGGTCCACGCCGCGCAGCTTCGTCGTCGAGAACGCCGGCGCCTTGACGGCGACGAATGGCGGCGGCGGGAGCAGCCCGTTCGGCCATCCGTTTTCGCGCAGCGTCTGCCCCAGCGCGACCCGCACGGCCAGGTCAACCAGCGGTACGCCGGTCACCTTGCTCATGAACGGGACGGTGCGGCTGGCACGCGGGTTGACCTCGATGAGATAGACGCCGTCCTCGCGGACGATGAACTGAGCGTTGACCAAGCCCCGCACGCCCAGCGCCCGCACGATCCGCTCCATCGAGGCGACGATCAGCGCCTGGTCCGCCTCGCTCACGGTCTGCGGCGGGAAGACCCCGACCGAGTCGCCCGAATGGACGCCGGCCCGCTCCACCTGCTCCAGGAGCCCCGGGATGAGGACCGTCTCGCCGTCGGCGACGGCGTCCACGTCCACCTCGATGCCCTCGAGGTAGCGGTCGATCCGGACGGGCCGGTCCGGGTCGACGACGGTCGCTGCCGCCAGCTGGGTCACCAGGTCGCCGCGTGAATAGGCGAAATCGATCGCCAGCCCGCCGATCACGAATGACGGCCGGACGATCACGGGGTACCCCACCCGGTCGGCGAGCGCCTCCGCCTCGTCGATCGAGCGGGCCATCCCGCCCTCTGGTTGCGGGATCCCGAGCCGCTCCACGAGCGCGCTGAAGCGAACGCGGTCCTCCGCCTGGTCGATCGTCTCGAGCGAGGCACCCAGCAGCGGGAGGCCTGCCGCGGCGAGCGGCCCCGCCAGGTTGAGGGGCGTCTGCCCGCCGAACTGGACGAACGCCGGCAGCGGCGTCTCACCGGCAGGGGTCTCCGCGGCGATGACCTCAGCGATCGACTCGACGTCGAGCGGCTCGAAGTAGAGGCGACTCGAGGCGTCGAAGTCGGTCGAGACCGTCTCCGGGTTCGAGTTCACCATCACCGCCTGCCAACCGAGCGACCGGAGACTCTCGGCGGCGTGGACGGCGCAGTAGTCGAACTCGATCCCCTGCCCGATCCGGACCGGACCGCTGCCGATGACGAGCGCGGCGGGGCGCGCGACAGGTGGCGCCTCCGGCGCCGACCCGGCGGCGGCGTAGGTCGCGTAGAAGTAGGGCGTCTCCGCGGCGAACTCGGCCGCGCAGGTGTCCACCATGGCGAAGCCGGGAACGAGGCCGAGCGCCCGCCGGGTCGCGGCGATCTCGAGTTCCCCGACTCCGGCGAGCGCCGCGATCTCCTGGTCGCCGAGCGCCGCGCGCTTCGCCGTCGCCAGGAGGGTCGCCATGGCGGGATCGCGTGGCGTTCCGTCGAGGCCGACGCCGGCCGCCAGCAGCGCCGGGCCGGCATCGCGCAGCCGCCCCTCCAGGGCGATCAAGCGGCCAAGCTCTGCCACGAACCACGAGTTGACTCCGGTCGCCGCCACGAGCGCCGCCTCCGGCACGCCGCGGCGGAGCAGGGCCAGGATCCGCCAGAGCCGGTTGTCGGACGGGGCGAGGAAGCGGCGGAGGACGATCGGGGCGGCGGTGCGCTGGGCGAGGCGGGTCGACTCGCAGGCGTTGCCGTTCGCGTCGATCCAGCGGATGACCGAGTCGGCCTCGTCCGGCAGGCCCACGCCGTCGGCCACATCCGGATCGCCCGCATCCGCGCCGGCGAGCGCCGCCGCCAGGTAGGCCAGCGTCGGCGTCCAGGCCGGGTCCTCGGCCAGCGGGCCGGCGCCCGCCTGCTCCAGGCCCCGGAGCGCCTTGTTCAGCGTCGCCCCGAAGGTCCGGTCGATCGCCATCACCTCGCCGGTCGCCTTCATCTGGCTTCCCAGCGTCCGGTCCGCCCGCGGGAACTTGTCGAACGGGAAGCGCGGCAGCTTGACGACCACGTAATCGAGGGCCGGCTCGAAGGCGGCCACCGTGGTCCCCGTGACGACGTTCGGGATCTCCGCGAGCGTTCGGCCGATCGCGATCTGGGCGGCCACGCGGGCGATCGGGTAGCCGGTGGCCTTGCTCGCGAGGGCGGAACTCCGGCTGACCCGCGGGTTGACCTCGATCACCGCGTAGTCGCGAGAATCCGGGCTCAGGGCGAACTGGACGTTACAGCCGCCCTCCACGCCCAGGCCGCGGATGATCGCGAGCGCCGCGCTCCGCAGCCGCTGGTGGACCGGGTCGGGCAGCGTCTGCACCGGCGCCACCACGATGGAATCGCCCGTGTGGACGCCCAGTGGGTCGACGTTCTCCATCGAGCAGACCGCGATGCACGTGTCCTCGCGGTCGCGCATGACCTCGTATTCGATCTCTTGCCAGCCGACCAGGCACTGCTCCACCATCACCTGGCCGATCGGGCTGGCACGCAGGCCGGCCCGCACACGCTCGCGGTAGTCAGCCTCCGTCTCGACGATCCCGCCGCCGGTCCCGCCAAGCGTGAAGGCGGGCCGGATGATCGCCGGCAGCCCGATCTGCGTCAGCGCGCGGTCGCCCGAGGCGGCACGCTCCGCGTTCGTGGCTCCCCCGACGATCGCTGAAGGCGCATACGGTTGTTCCAGGCGGTCCAGCAGGTCGCGGAACTGCTCGCGATCCTCGGCCATCTCGATCGCCCGCAAGGGCGTGCCCAGGAGCCGGACGCCGTGGCGTTCCAGGACCCCGGCCTGCGCCAGGGCCATCGCAAGGTTGAGCGCCGTCTGGCCGCCGAGGCCCGCGAGGAGGCCGTCGGGCTTCTCGCGGGCGATCACCGCCTCGATCGCCGGGACGGTGAGCGGCTCGAGGTAGACCGCGTCGGCGACCGTCGGGTCGGTCATGATCGTGGCCGGGTTCGAGTTCACGAGGATCGTCCGGACGCCTTCTGCGCGCAGTGCGCGGCATGCCTGGGTGCCGGCATAGTCGAACTCGGCGGCCTGGCCGATCACGACGGGTCCCGAGCCGATGATCAGGACCGAGCCGGGCTTCGACGGGCGCGGCGGCGGGGCAGCGGCGGGGCTCATTGGAGCCTCGCTCACCCCCGGGACTCCGCGCAGGCCCGGGCCGCGGCCACGAAGCGGTCGAACACGGCGAGCGCGTCCAGGGGCCCGGGCGCTCCCTCCGGGTGGTACTGAACGGTCTCGATCGGGAGCGAGCGGTGGCGGAGTCCCTCCACGGATCCATCGTTCAGGTTCACCTGGCTCACACTGAACCCGCCATCGACGGGGAGCGTGGCGCCGTCCACGGTGACCTCGTGGTTCTGGGCGGTGACCTGGACCAGGCCAAGCTCGACATCCCGGACGGGATGGTTCGCGCCGTGATGGCCGAACCGGAGGCGCCGGGTCTCGGCACCGGCCGCGCGGGCAACGATCTGGTGGCCAAGGCAGATCCCGAGCAGCGGGCGGCCGTCGGCGATCACCTCGCGCGCCAGCGCGACCGGGCCGGCGAGCCTGGCCGGGTCGCCTGGACCGGGCGAGAGCACGATGCCATCGATCTCCGGCGCGAGCACCGTCGCGGCCGTTGCGGTGCAGGGCAGGATGCGGACGCGAGCGCCGCGTCGGCGCAGGCTGCGCACGATGTTCGCCTTGAGGCCGAAGTCCACGATCGCGACGAGCGGGGCGTCGGGCTCCGCGGCCGGGTCGCCGACCTCGACGGCTGCCGCGGGCGAGACCTGGCCGACAAAGTCCTGGTCCTCCCAGCGGGGCACGGCGCGGGCGGCAGCAACCGCCGCGATGGGATCCGTTTCGCCGGGCGCGGTCAGGATCCCGCGGAGGCAGCCGTGCGCCCGGAGGTGGCGCGCTAGCGTGCGTGTGTCGATGCCTGCGATCGCCGGGATCCCCGCGTCGCGAAGAAGGGCGGCGAGCTGGCGGGCATCCTCGAGCACCGCCGCGGTGGCGGTCGCCACGACGAGCGCCCGGAGCCATGGCCGCTCGGACTGGTCGTCCCCGCGCAGCCGGCCGTAGTTGCCGATCAGCGGGTACGTCATCACGACCACCTGGCCTGCGTACGACGGGTCGGTGCAGACCTCCTGGTACCCGGTCTGGCTCGTGTTGACCACCAGGTCGCCGCCGGCCGCGACGTCCGCCCCGAAGGCAACCCCGGCGAAGACGGTGCCGTCCTCGAGCGCGAGCAGCGCGCCCCCGCGTGCCCCGATTCGCGGGTCCACGATCAGGTCCGGATCCGGCGCCGGCGGGAGGAGCCGCGGAGCGCTCGTCATCAGGCCCCGGACACAAGAACGCCACCGGCCCGGCGGGCGCGGTGGACGTGATTCGACGTGCGCACGATGCCTCCCTTCCGGCCTCCCAGGACCGGTACGCCGGCCTCACGGGACCGGCCGCAAAGGATGGCCGAAGGGTAGCACGAGATCGACCGGCAGCGGGAGGCCCTACCCGGCGGCGGGAGCGCATCGCCCCGGGCAGGCGCCGCCCCGCCTACCCGCCGTACTTGTACGGGTAGGTCACCCAGCCATCTGCAACGGCCGCGTGGTGGTCGGGCGTCAGCGCAACGCGCGACCTGCCCGGCTTGTAGTGGACGACGGCCGTCGTGACGATCCCGCCCGCGTCGCGGACCCGTCGCACGACCTCCGCCATCGTCTCGCCGGTCTCCCAGACCTCGTCGATGACGAGCACGCGGCGTCCGTGTAGGAGCTCGGCGGCAGGAAAGTGCGTGACGAGCGGCGCCGGGTGCGTCCCGCCGTCGCCCCGGTAGAACTCGACGCCTGCCACGAGGATCTCGCGAAGGTCCAGCCGGTATCCGAGCATGCCCGCCGGCACGAGGCCGCCACGCGTGATGGCCAGCACCAGGTCGTGCTCGCGCCCGATCGCCTGGGCGAGTCGCGCGACGAGCGCGTCGAGCTCGTCCCAGCCGATCGCAACCGGGTCCGCGGACGCGAGCCTGATCGAAACATCCGCGACGCTCCCGCTCACGGGAGCGCGGCCAGCGCCGCCGCCGCGATGGCCGCATCGCCTGACTGGACGACGATGACGGCGTCCTTGCGAAGCGCGACGTACGAGACCGACGTGGCGCCGCCGTAGGTGACTTCGGTGACCTGGACGCCGCTGACCGTCGTCTCCTTCGTCGTGACGCCGGTCGCGCCGGAGAGGAGCCATGTCTGCAACACGGCCGGCTTGAGCTTCGCGGCCGACACGCCTGGCACGCGGAAGCCGAGGACCGTGAGGTCGACCTGGCTGGCGGCGTCGTACGCCTGCGCGATCTGCAGGTCGGTCGGCTTCTTGCCGAAGCTGTTCAGCACGGAGACGAGCGCCTTGCTCGCGGCATCGTTGCTCAGGACCTGGTCGCCGGTCGCGCTCTGGACAGCGAGCGTCGTCCCGGAGACCAGGCGCGGCATGAGCGCCTCGAGCTCGGGCGCGACTGGGCTCGCAACGGCCTGGGACGGTTCCGGCGACGCGCCGCCGGAGGCAGCGGGCGAGCCGGCCGGCGATCCCACGGGTGGAGAAACGGAGCTCGGGACCGGCGCGGGCGTGACCCCCGCTTCGCCGAGGGCGCGGCGCACCGCCGCGTCGACGGCCGACCCGGCCTGCCGGAGCTCCGCGTCGGTGACCGTCCCCGAGCTCGCGACGTACGCGACCAGCGGCCCGCGGCGGAACTGCAGGGCGCTCGCGCCCGTCGTGTCGCCGGCGATCGCGTACCCCGTCTCGCCGATTCCGTCGAGCGGCGTGACCGAGCGCCCCGCGTCCTTCGACGCCTGCTCGGTGCGCGAGATCGCGTCCGAGGCGCGGTCTCCGAAGCAGGTGACGCTCGCGTAAATGGTCGACCCGGCCGAGCCAGAGGCCGGGGCGGGCCCCGCGATCGTCGTCGTCTGGTTGTCGGGGTAGACGTCGGTCGAGCCGATCGTCCACCCGGACGGAATCTCGCTCGCCTTCGGGACGGCGTCCCAGGCGGCCACCTGGCAGCTTGCCACGGCGGGTCGGAGGATCGCCACGGCCGACAATCCAACGGCGACGAGGGCAATGACCAGCGCCGCGATGGCGACGATCGAGATGGGGCGACGCGGCCGCGCGTCGGCGGCGTCGGAGGTCAAGGGTTGCAGCATACCTAACATCATCCCCGATCCGCCTGAATGCGGCCTGAAACCCGAGGATGACCTCCCCCGGAACCGGGAAGGCCGGGGCTGGAGATCGCGGTCGGGTTCCGCACCGGGCGTTCTGCTTCCCAGGGATGGGCAGTCGGCCGGCGTCGAGCGGAGTTCGACGTCAACGGCGAACGGATCAGGGTTCCGGGCTACGTGACCACGAAGAAGGGTTGGGCCTTCATGAACTGCTTCTCCAATGAACGAAAACGGCCGCCCACGAAGGAACGGCCATCGATCTCCAGGAGATGGTGAGCCGGGAGGGATTCGAACCCTCGACACGCGGATTAAGAGTCCACTGCTCTGCCACTGAGCTACCGGCCCGGCGGCAGTGTATCGCGAGACGCCACGCCTGTCGCACGGGCAACTGGCGAATCCCCTGGTCGCCGCGCCGCCATGAGCCTGTCCCGAATGGTCTTGCAAGTCCCCTGCGCTACCAGTCACCGACGGACGCTATGCTCCACCTGTGGTCGCGGCCCCGACGACGTGGGAACGCGACGCGACGTCCGGGAGCGAGATGCACCTGCCGCGGCCCCTGTTCGCAGTCCTGGCCCTCGCCGTCTTCAGCGTGTCGCTTGGCGCGGGCGCGGCGGTCGGCTACGGCCTTGCCGCTGCTCCAGTGACCGCGACGTATCCAGTCAGGGCGGCAGGGATCGCGGGCGGCGCCGCGACGGGCACGGGCAATAGCCTTTCGACGCCCGCGGCCACCACTTCCGGGACATCTCACGTCCCGACGGCCGGCCCGACCGCGTCGCAAGCCGTTCCATCGGCGGACCCGACCCGCACGCCGATCGCGACCTGGCCGCTCGTGGCCGCCACCGCGTCGGGGCCGCCGACCGGTTTCGCGGTCCGCGTCCCGGTCCTCATGTTCCATCGCGTCGCCCCTGCCGACCAGGTCGGAGATTCGCTGCCGAACCTCGTCGTCCCGCCGGATCTGTTCGCGGCCCAGCTCGGAGCGCTCGTGGCGGCGGGTTGGCGGTCGATCACGGCCGCGGAACTCGCGGCAGACCTTGCCTCGGGCATCCGGCCGCGGCCGCGGACCTTCGTCATCACGTTCGACGATGGCCGCAGCGACGGGTACACCCAGGCGTTCCCGATCCTGCGGCGACTGGGCCTCGTGGCCACGTTCTACGTGATCACCGGCCGGATCGGCACCCCCAACTCGCTGAGCGCGAGCCAGTTGCAGGGCCTCGCCGCGGCCGGCATGGAGATCGGGAGCCACACCGTGGACCACGTCCCCTTGAACACCGCGATTCCGTCGGCCGTGCGCCTTCAGCTCACCCGGTCAGCGGCGCAGATCGCGGCCGTGACCGGGCAGCGCCCGACGACGTTCGCCTACCCGCTCGGCGGCGTGGATCCGCTCGACAAGGCGCTCGTCCGGGAGACCGGCTATGCCATGGCATTCACCGTGGTCTACGGGTGCAGGATGAGCTGGCAAACTCGCCTTGCCGCGCCGCGCGTTCGCGTCTCGCCGGGGACATCGCCCCAGTACCTCCTCCACGAGCTCGAGGTCTGCACGTCCGGCGCCTGAACGAGGTTGAGGCGTGAGCCGGCGGCCGAGCGGCGACCGGGCGATCGGCGCGACCCGCGTGACCCGGCGACCGGGCAGTGCCCGAGCGCCCTCCTCAGACCCGCTCGAACGCCATCGTTACCGATCCCCCGCCACCCAGGCACAGCGTCGCGAGGCCGTAGCGCCCCTGGCGCCGGCGCAGCTCATGCAGGAGCGTCGCCACGATCCGCGCGCCCGAGGCGCCGATCGGATGCCCGAGGGCGATTGCGCCGCCGTTCACGTTGACCTTCGCCCAGTCGAATCCGAGCTCCCGTCCGTCGGCCAGGACCTGGGCCGCGAACGCCTCGTTGATCTCCACGAGGTCGAAGGCGTCGATTCCCAGCCCCGTCCTCGCGGTGAGGTTTCGCACGCCGGCGACGGGCGCCAGGAACAGCCAGCGCGGCTCGACCTCGCCCTGGGCATACCCGACGATCCGCGCCAGTGGCCGCAGGCCGTGCCGCTCGACCGCCCGCTCACTGGCAACGACCGTCGCCGCGCCGCCGTCGGTTATCCCCGGCGCGTTGCCGGCCGTGACCGTCCCCGGTCCGGCGGGTGGCAGGTCCGGGTCCCGCAGGTCGGGCACCGGCTGCGCGAAGGCCGGCCGCAGCCGACCGAGCGCCTCGGCGGTCGTGTCGCGACGCGGCGATTCGTCCGCCGTGACGACGGTCTCGCGGCCATGCCCATCGCGGACCGTGACAGCCACGAGCTCATCGGAGAAGCGACCCGCGTCCTGGGCGGCCACCGCGCGGCGATGGCTCTCGAGCGCGAACGCGTCCTGGTCCGCCCGCGTCACACCCTTCGAGAGCACCACGCGCTCCGCGTGGGTGCCCATGTGGCAGTCCTCGATGGAACACCACAGGCCGTCCAGGACCGCTTCGTCCCTGAGCGCCCCGTCGCCGAGCCGGTAGCCGAAGCGCGCCTTCTGGAGGAGGAACGGGGCCCCGTTCATCGACTCCATGCCCCCGGCCACCACGAGATCGGCGTCGCCCGCCTTGATGGCAGCGGCGCCGAGCATGATCGCCTTGAGCCCCGAGCCGCAGACGCGGTTGATCGTCGTGGCCGGCGTCGTTGGGGACAGCCCCGCGGCCAACGCCGCCTGGCGTGCCGGGGCCTGGCCCGCGCCGGCCTGCAGCACCTGGCCCATGTAGACGTCGTCGATGACCGCGCCGGCCGGGAGGCCCGCGCGGTCCATGGCCGCCCGGATCGCTACGGCGCCGAGCTCCGTGGCCGGGACGCTCGCGAGCCCGCCGGCGAAGCGCCCGATCGGCGTCCGCGCGGCAGAGACGAGGTAGACGCGGCCGTTTGGGCCGTCCATTGGCTGGATCATGGCCGGGAATCGTACGCCCCGCCGCCTACCCCCGGCCGCGCCCAAGGACCGCGTCCGCGACGATCCCCCGGTGGACCTGGTTCGTGCCCTCGTAGATCTGGGTGCCCTTCGCGTCGCGCATGAGCCGCTCCACGCCCGTCTCCCGCGAATAGCCAGCGGCACCGAAGAGCTGCACCGCGTCGGTGGTCACCCGCATCGCCGCGTCCGAGGCCGTCCACTTGGCGAGTGACGCGGCGACGGCAACCTCGGCTCCCGGCGCGCCCCGGTCACGGGCCGCCGCCGCGCCGCGCGTCAGCGCGCGCGCCGTCACGACCTGCTGGGCCATCTCGGCGATCATGAAGCGAAGGCCCTGGAGCTCCGCGATCATCGCGCCGAACGCCCGCCGCTCGTGCAGGTAGGCCCCCGCACGCTCCAGCGCCGCGCGCGCAAGGCCCGTGCAGGCCGCCGCGATCGCGATCCGGCCGTCGCCCAGCGCCGACAGCGCAACCCGGTACCCCTCTCCCTCGCCGCCGAGCCGGTTCGCGGCCGGGATCACCGTGCCGTCGAAGACGAGCTCTGCGGCGGGACACGCGCGGATCCCCATCTTCTTCTCGTGGGCGCCGAACCGGAAACCGGGCGTCCCCTTCTCCACCAGGAACGCGGTGATCCCGGCGGGCCCCCGCGCCGGGTCAAGGGTGGCGAAGACGAGATATCGATCCGCGTCCGGGGCGTTCGAGATCCAGATCTTTGTCCCATCCAGCCGATAGGCGGCGGCGTCGGAACGCGCGGCGGCGGCGGGAGGCCCGTCCGCCCCCAGCTCACCGCCGTCCGCGCCGAGGCGCGTGGCGCGGGTCCTGATCGCGGCGGCATCGGATCCGGCGCCCGGCTCGGTCAGCGCGAACGCACCGAGCGCCTGGCCTGCCTGCAATGCCGGCAGCCAGCGTGCCTGCTGCTCAGGCGTGCCCCAGCGGACCACGGGGTTCTGGTGCAGGACGTGCACGCAGAGGCT
>JADGQG010000164.1 GCA_017882025.1 Chloroflexota bacterium | reverse complement strand
GACCCGCGGGCTGGACGTCGGCAGCGTCGAATTCATCCATCGCCAGACGATCAAGAAACGCGACGCCGGCACCGCGGTCCTCCTGGTGAGCGCCGAGCTTGACGAGGTGCTCGAGCTCTCCGACCGGATCGGCGTCATCTACCGCGGCCGTCTCGTCGCCGTCCTTGACGGCCGGATGGCAGAGCGCGAACAGGTTGGCCTGCTCATGGCGACGGGCGGTCGCGAGGCGCCTCCGACGCCGTCGGGCGGCGCGCGCGAAGGGGTTGCCTGATGGTCGCGCGCGTTCGCGGCCAGCTCATGGTACCGGCGGGGGCCATCGTCCTCGCCCTGCTCGTCGGCGCTGTGATCATCATCCTCACAAGCCCGCTCGCGACCGGAGGATTCGACCCGACGCTTCCGCTGGTCACGTACTGGGCAATCGTCCAGGGCTCACTGCTCTCGGTGAACGGGCTCATCGACACCCTGGTGAGTGCAACGCCGCTGATCCTGGTTGGCCTCTCGGTCGGGTTCTGCTTCAAAGCGGGCCTCTTCAACATCGGCGGCCAGGGCCAGTTCCTCACCGGTGCCGTGACGGCGGCCGCGGTGGGCGGCGTCCTGTCGGGGGCACCCCCGTTCATCGCCGCCCCGATCGCCATCCTGGCGGCGATGGCCATGGGCGCCGTCTATGGCTTGATTCCCGGCTTCCTCAAGGCGTTCACCGGCGCCCACGAGGTCGTCACCACGATCATGCTCAACTACATCGCGATCCAGCTCGTGGCCTTTCTCATCCAGGGCCCGCTGCGGGCCGAGGGATCGTCATTCGCGCGCTCCGCGGACGTCGGGAATTCGGCCATCCCGGTGATCATCAACATGGCCGGCGGGCACCAGGCCCATCTCGGGATCATCTTCCCGTTCATCGCCGCTGCGATCATCTGGTGGGTCCTCTACCGGACGACGATCGGGTTCGAGATCCGCACCGTCGGCGCAAACCCCGATGCCGCGCGGTACGCGGGGATGCGCCCACGGCTCCTGATTGTGCTGGCGATGTCCGTTGCCGGCCTGCTCGGCGGTCTTGCCGGCGCGAGCGAGATCCTCGGCGTGTCGGGCTACATGCCGGCCGCCTACTCGACCAACGTCGGCTTCGACGCGATCACCGTGGCCCTCCTCGGCAGGGTCCACCCGCTCGGCATCGTGTTCGCCGGCCTGCTCCTGGGGGCCATGCGCGCTGGGGCCGGCCTGATGCAGATCCAGGCCGGCGTTCCCGTGCAGATGATCGACGTGCTCCAGGGGGTGATTCTCTTCTTCCTCGCCGCCGACATCGTCGTGCGACGGGTCTTCCGGATCCACGCGGCCGCGGGCGGCGTCGAGGAGCTCTCGACCGTCACCGGGACGTACGGCGGCAAGACGACGGCATCCCAGCCATGAACGGCCTCTTCGACGTGCCGGTCCTCGGGCTGGTCTTCCAGCTGCTCGACTACCTCGTCACGGTGGTCACCCTGAACGGCCCGATCATCCTCGCCCTGGCGACCCCGCTCGCGCTTGGGGCACTGAGCGGGGTCATGTGCGAGCGGTCTGGCGTCGTCAACATCGGGATCGAAGGGATGATGCTCGCCAGCGCCTTCGTGGGCTGGTTCGTGGCTGCCCTGGCGGCCCAGGCGATGCCGGCCGCTCCCAGCGCGTTCTTCGGGATCACGCCCGCTCTCCTCATTGGCCTCCTGGCCGCAGTGCTCTGCGGGATGCTCGTGTCGGCGCTGCACGCGTGGCTCTCCATCAGCCTCCGGGTCGACCAGATCATCAGCGGCACGATCATCAACATCGTGGCAGCCGGGATCACCGGTTACCTCGATGTGCTCTTCAGCACGAACCCCCTGCCGACGGCCGGCAAGTTCGCGCCCTTCGTTCCACCAGACGTGCTGACCGGCCTGCCCCTCGTCGGCTGGCTTTTCAAGATGTTCCTGGCGCAGGGCCCTATCACCCTGTCGGTGATCATCCTGGTCGTCGCCCTCGAGATCCTCCTCTTCCGGTCGCGGTGGGGGCTCCGGACGCGGGCCGTCGGGGAGCACCCCAAGGCCGCCGAGACCGTGGGCATCGACGTGATCCGGCTGCGCTATCGCAACGTGATCCTCGGCGGGGTCTTCGCGGGCCTGGCCGGCGCCTGGTTCACCCTCGACTTCGGCAACTCCTTCCAGGGCGGGATGACCGGCGGGCGCGGGTTCATCGCCCTTGCAGCGCTCATCTTTGGTCGCTGGCGCCCGGTGGGGGCGTTCCTGGCGGCACTCCTGTTCGCGGCATCCAGCGCGCTCGGCATCGCTATCCGGACGACTCCACCGTCCGGTGAGCTGGGCACGATCCTGACCTCGATCCCGGAGGAGGTCTTCGCTGCCCTGCCCTACATCGTGACGATCGTCATCCTGGCCGGCGTCGTCGGGCGGAGCATCGCCCCGGCCGCCGACGGTCAGCCGTACGAGCGTGAATCGGCGACGTGAGCCGGGGGATGTACGTGGCGATGCCGCGATTCCGGCACGCGAATCTCCTGGGGAGCGGGTGACCGCAGAGGAGCGCGTCCGCGCCCGCGACTTCCTGGACCTCCAGGAGGGCCGGGGCCGCGTGCCGCTCCTGGGTGACGCGGAGATCCGCGAGCTGCTCCGGTCGGCCCGGCGGATCGCGGTGATCGGGGCGTCGGATCGGCCGGGCCGTCCATCGGGCGAGGTCTTCGCCGCGCTCCTGCGGGCCGGGTACGACGCGGTCCCGGTCACGCCGCGCTTCGCGACGGTCCACGGCCGGGCGGCCTTCCCGGACCTCGCCACGGCCGTGGCCGCGACCGGCGAGTTCGAGATCGTCGACGTATTCCGTCGCGCCGAGGACTGCCCGGCCCATGCACACGAGGCGGTCGCGGTCGGCGCTCGCGTTCTCTGGCTCCAGCTGGGCATCGTGAGCTGGGAGGCCGCCGAGATTGCCCGGACCGGCGGCCTGGACGTCGTGATGGACCGCTGCATCTCCGTGGATCGACACCGGCTCCTGCGCTGAGCCCGGACGGCGTTCGCCGGGCGCGGTCCCAGGCGTGAGGTGGCACGCCCGAACCCGGGAGCTACCGGATCACGAGGCCGGCGAGAGCCAGCACCACGCCGGCGGCCACCACCAGGAGCGCCTCGCGGACGCGCGAACGCAGCAGGGACTTCATGACGTCGGCCCCGGTCGTATCGCCGGCGGCCTCGCCGGGACCGCCGCGCCAGGCGCGGTAGCGCTCCGCGTTTGCTTCCCGCGCGCGCAGTGCCTGGTAGCGGCCCCACGGCACGCGCGCTCGGAACAGGCCCACGCCGACGAGCGCGAGCCCGCCGGCCACGAGGGCCAGGCCGAGCGGGTTCATGTCGACTCCCCTGCCCCGCCTCCCAGCCGCTCGCGAAGCGCGGCCTGGACGAGCGCGGCGTTGGCCTGGCCGCGGGTCGCCTTCATGACCTGACCCACGAGAAAGCCACCCGCCTGGGCCTTCCCGGCGCGGTAGTCCGCGACCGCCGCCGGGTTCGCCGCGAACACATCGTCGAGGACCGCCCCGAGCGCGCCGGCGTCGGAGATCTGGGCGAAGTCGCGCTCGGCGACCAGCTCGGCAGCGGGCCGGCCGGATGCCACGTGGAGCGCCACGACCTCCTTGGCGTTCGGACGCGAGAGGCGGCCGCCGAGGACCTCGCGCAGGACGTGGACGAGCGATGCCGCGTCGGATTGACCCACGAGGCCGGCCGCGGTCCGCTCCGCGGTCTCCTTGGCCGCCCGGCCGTAGTCACCGCTCACGAAGTTCGCCAGCTCCTTCGCCGGCAGGTCCGGGCCCGCGGCGCGTAGCGCCTCGAAGGCCGATGTCATCGTCTCGTCGGCGACGATCACCGCCGCGTCGTAGGGGGAAAGGCCCAGCACGTCCCGGTAGCGGGCGCGCCGGGCGGCGGGCAGCTCCGGGAGCGCGGCCCGGATCCCGGCGAGCCAGCCGGCGTCCAGGTGGAGCGGCGGAAGGTCGGGCTCCGGGAAGTAGCGGTAGTCGTCCGAAGATTCCTTCACCCGCATCAGGTAGGTGGCGCCCTTCGCGTCGTCCCAGCCCCGCGTCTCCTGGCGAAGCGTGTCGCCCGCGTCGAGCGCGGCGGCCTGGCGCTCGATCTCGTACGCGATGGCGCGCTCCACCGCACGGAACGAGTTCATGTTCTTGACCTCGGTCCGGATCCCGAACGGCTCCGTTCCGCGGAGGCGCAGTGAGACGTTCGCCTCAACTCGCAGCTGGCCGTTCTCCATCTCCGCATCGGAGACGTCGATCGCGCGGAGCAGGAGTTGGAGCTCCTCGGCGTAGCGGCGACCCTGTTCGGCGGTCCGGATGTCAGGCTCGGTGACGATCTCCATGAGCGGCACGCTGGACCGGTTGAAGTCCACCAGGCTCAGGCGGCCGCCGTCGGGGCCGGCCGCATGGACGAGCTTCGCCGTGTCCTCCTCGAGGTGGGCCCG
>JADGQG010000163.1 GCA_017882025.1 Chloroflexota bacterium | reverse complement strand
GCTTCGAGCACGTCTGCCTCTTCGCCCATGCCCACGTAGAGGAGCGGCGAGGTCAGGAAGAGGTCCGCGGCCGCGAGCGTCGTCGCGATCGGCACGTTATGCACGTTGCAGACGCGCAGGAGCGTCCGGATGTCCGGGTCGTGTGGATGAGCGCTCAGGGGATCCACGAAGAAAAGGCAGGCGCGAATCCTGCCTTCGGCGACCATCGCGGCGATCTGCGCGTCGCCGCCGAGCGGACCTGAGAGCAGGGTCGTCACCTCGAGCCCGACCTTCTCACGGAGCAGGCGTCCGGTGGTCGCGGTGGCGTAGAGGTCGAACTGCGCGAGCACGTTTCGGTTGTAGGTGGCGTATGCCACGAGGTCGGTCTTCTTCCCGTCGTGCGCGATCACGGCGAGGCTGGGTCGAACAGGCATCAAGGACTCCGGGGATTGCGATCTGGGGCGATCAGGAGTCTACGCCCAGTGGCCGGATCGGACCGTCGAGGGCTGACTCGTGGCGGACGAGTCAGCCCCGCCGGATGCAGCGAATCGCCCAGCGACCGTCGAGGTCCTGGTGTGCCCCGGTGATCTTCCCGGCCCGCAGGAGCTGTCCCAGCGCGCTCGCCGGGCGAGCGGGTGACTCCCCGAGCAGGCGCCGGATCGCGCCCTCGGCGTTCGCCTGCGACGGCGTGATCTCCAGGCCGGGCTCACCGCAGGCCAGGACCTGGAGCAACTCGTTGACGCGTTCCATGTCATCGTCCGAGATCGTGGTCGGGCTTCGGCGGGTCGTACCCTTGCCGGCGGCCGCGGCCGGCTCGGCGGGTGCCGCCGGCTCGACGGTGGATCCTGTCACCCCGTCAGGGCGGGTCGTGCCGTTGGGATGCCGGCGATTGGCGAACGGGAGCGGTGTGCCGCGTGCCGGCAGGTTCGCCCGGATTTCTTCGGGGACCGCGGCCGCGAACGCCTCGAAGCAGGCGTCCTCGTATTCCTCGGCGGCATCGGTGGACGCCCACCAGACTCGGGCGTGCCTGAGATTCGTGAGCGCTTTGAGCCATTGCCCTGCCGCGTGCGGCCGCGCGTCTCCGAGCGGTGTGCGGTAGAACGCGTCCACCCGCCGCGAGATCGACTTCCCGGTGCTCCCGATGAAGACGATCGGCTCCCCGGGGAGCCACCACGCGGCGAGGCGCGCGCCAAGGCCCTTGCCCGTCGGTCGCTCCCCATCGATCGCGAGCGTGGGCACGCGGCTGAGCCACGTCCCGACGGCCGAGATATCGACCGGGGCGCGGTCAGGCACGGCCGGCCATTCGACGACGTAGATGCCCGGGCCGTTCGCCCGGACGGGACTGCCCCAGACGACGGGCCCATCGGCGCTCAGCCCGACGGTTCGGAAGAGTTCGACGGCGGTGATCGGCATACCCGGATGGTAACGGCGCGGGTCACCCCGCGACGACGGCCCCCAGCGCATCGGCGAACGGCCCGAAGGTCGCGGACGTGAAGCCCGCCACGTTGATCCGGCCGCGGCCCACCACGTACACGGCGTGGTCTTCGCGGAGGCGCGCCACCTGCTCGAGACTGAGCCCGAGGAGCGCGAACATCCCGCGCTGCGTCGCGATCGGTTCCCAGTCGCCCGGGATGCCGCGCGCGGTGATCGCTTCGACGAGCGCGGCGCGGTTCGCCTTGATGCGAGCCCGCATGGCGGCCAGCTCGATCTCCCATTGGGCGCGTAGCACCGGATCGGCCAGGATCGTCGCCACGATGTCGCCACCGTGCGACGGCGGGTTCGAATAGTTCGACCGGATCGCGATCTTCACGTGCGACTGGGCAGCCGCGGCCTCCGCGGTCGATCCGGCCACGAGGAGCAGGGCGCCAACCCGCTCGTTGTAAAGGGCGAAGCTCTTCGAGTATGAGGTCGACACGAGGAGCTCGAGCCCCGGCCTGAGGAGGCCGTCCATCCAGTCGGCGTCCTCTCGCAGCCCGTCGCCAAAGCCCTGGTAGGCGAAATCGACGAGCGGCAGGAGCCGCCGTGCTTCGACGAGGTCGCCGATCTTCCGCCACAGCCCGGGCGACGGGTCGACGCCGGTCGGGTTGTGGCACGAGCCGTGGAGCAGCACGACGTCCCCGGGCGACGCATCCCCGAGCGCCGTGAGCAGCGCCTCCTCATCGATCCGCCGGCCGGTCGGATCCGTGTACGGGTACTCGCGGATCCGGAAGCCTGCCAGCGAGAAGAGTTGCGGGTGGTTCGGCCAGGTGGGCTGGCTCATCCAGATGGTGCCGCCGCCGCCCGTCTGGCGGATGAAGTCGGCCGCGACCCGCAGCCCGCCCGTGCCGCCGGGCGTCTGGCTGACGGCGACGCGCCCGGATCGCACGACCTCGTGCTCGGGCGTGAAGACGAGGTCCCGGACCGCGTCGCGGAAGGCCGCCTCTCCGTCGATGGGCCGGTAGAGCTTGGACCGGCCGGCGGCGAGGATTCGCCGCTCCGCCTCGGTCACCGACGGCAGGACCGGCGTCGTCCCGGTCTCGTCCACGAAGACTCCCGACGACACGTTGATCTTGCCGGTCCTCGTGTCGGCGCGGGCGGCTTCGGCCAGGCCGAGGATCGGGTCGGGCGGGGCGGGGACGCGAGCGAGCGACGGAAGAGCCACGGTGCGGTGCTCCTGGGGGTGGCGGGCGTGGAGCCGGCGACCGACGCGCGGGACGGGTCGCCCGGGTTGACGCCGAGAACGATACAGGGGGCGCGGATCGCGGGTCACCCCGGAGGACCTCGCTGCTAGGCTTGTGGACCATGCGCCTGCTCGCCCTGACCTGCGAAGTCCTGGCCCGGTCCGTCTACCTGTGCGCGGCGCGCTCGCCGCACGTGGTGGACGTTCGGCTGAACCGGCGCGGCCTCCACGACGATCCGCCGAACCTCCGCTCGATCCTCCAGGCGGAGATCGACGAGATCGGGGCACCGTATGACGCGGTGGTCCTGGCGTACGGGCTGTGCGGCGGCGCGACGGCGGGCCTTCGGGCCGGCGCGATCCGGCTGGTGGTCCCGCGCGCGCATGACTGCATCACGCTCTTCCTGGGCGACCGGGCGCGCTACCAGGCCGAGTTCACGGCGAATCCGGGCACGTACTGGTACGTCCAGGACTACCTGGAGCGGACCGATGACGGGAGCGCGTTCGGTGGGGTGGGGGCGGTCTCCGACGCGTCCGCCCGGGCCACCCACGCGGAGTACGTCGCGAAGTACGGCGAGGACAACGCCGCGTACCTGATGGAAGCGCTGGGCGGCTGGCGCTCCCACTACAATCGCGCCGCGTTCGTGGAG
This sequence comes from Chloroflexota bacterium, assembly GCA_017882025.1. GTDB lineage: Bacteria > Chloroflexota > Limnocylindria > Limnocylindrales > CSP1-4 > CTSoil-043. The sequence goes on along the minus strand of JADGQG010000163.1, from coordinate 1,190 downwards.
ATGGGCGTGGCCGCGCCGGAGGCGGCTGCGGCGGCCGAGGCGCGCGCCCGCGACGACGCTGACCGGCGTGGCTGGCAGTTCGCAAAGCTCGCCGGCGAGCTGCTTCTCGTGCGGCGCCTCATCGACGGGGCCTGGGACCCGGCGGACTTCCTGGTCCTGCAGACGGGCGAGCGGCTCGCGATGTCCTACGACGACGGCGTGATCCGGGCCGAGCCCGTTTCGCCGGCCACCTGACCTCAGCCGCCCCGGATGGCCTTCCGGGCCGCCTCGACAGCCGAGGCCGCGTCGGACGCGTAGCCGTCCGCGCCGATCATGTCGGCGAAATCCTGGGTGACCGGGGCACCGCCCACGATCACCTTGACGTCGCCGAGGTTGGCCGCGCGGATGGCGACGACGACGTCCTTCATGCCCACCATCGTGGTGGTCAAGAGTGCGCTGATCCCGACGATCGTGGCCCCGTGCTCCTTGGCCGCCTCGACGAATCGTTCCGGCCCGACGTTCGTGCCCAGGTCGACGACCTCGATGTTGGCGCCCTTCCACATCATCCCGACGAGGTTCTTGCCGATGTCGTGGAGGTCGCCCGTGATCGTCCCGAGGACCGCGGTGTGCTCGGGACGGATGCCGGCCTTGACGAGGACGGGCTCGAGGACGGTGGTGGCTTCCTTCATCGCCCGGGCGGAGATCAGCATCTCGGGGACGTAGATCTCCTCGCACTGGAACTTGGCGCCGATCACCTCCATGGCCGCGGTCATCGCGTCGAGGACGGTCCGGGGGTCCATCCCCTCGTCGACTGCCTCCTGGGTGACCGCGGTCGCCGTCGCCCGATCTCCCGCCTCGATCGCCGCCGTGAGTGCCGCAAGATCCGCCATCGGTCGTCTCTCCCGTTGCCCGTCGTGGTGCCGGTTGCCCTGGTGCCTCAGCCGAGTTCGCCGGCGCGGAACGCCCTGAGGAACTCGCCGCCGTACGGGTCCGCGCCCGTCAGGAGATCGGCGGCCAGCTGGTACGGCCGCGCCCCCCGGTCGAGCCCGGCGATCCGCCGGGGGTCGTTCGCCAGCGGGTCGATGATGCCGCTGTCCGCGCCGGCCGCGATGGCCAGGTCGATGAAGACATCGTTGAGGAGCTTGCGGGCCGGGAGCCCGTAACTCACGTTCGAGAGCCCACCGGTCAGGTGGAGCTCGGCCCCGAAGGCC
>JADGQG010000162.1 GCA_017882025.1 Chloroflexota bacterium | reverse complement strand
GCCCGGCGGGTAGCGACCGGCAAGGATCGCCTGGAGCAGGCGATCCTTGACCTGATCGCTCAGGACGCTGCGCGAGATCGCTGCGTCGCGGGGCATGGACGTGCGGTCAGGACCCGATGCCGACGAGCGGTCGGGCCTGCACCGTGCTGAGGATCTCCACGACGCCGGTGGTCCCGTTGATGCGGACCCGGTCGCCGTTCTTGATCTGCTCGGTTCCCACGGATGTCCCGACGACGGCCGGGATGCCGAACTCGCGAGAGAGGACGGCCGGATGGGAGACGGTTCCGCCCGCGTCCGTCACGAGGCCGACGATCTTGGTGAAGAGGACGACCCAGGCCGGGTTCGTCATCTGGCAGACCAGGATGTCGCCAGCCCGCACGTCGTCGAACTGGTCCTCGCGAAGGACGACCCGAGCGATGCCCTCGACGACGCCGGGCGAACCGCCGATCCCGTTGATCTGGCCGGCGACCGTGGACTCCTTGCGATAGAACTTGTCGGGGAAGCCCCACAGGTTGAGGTACGGGAAGGCGAGCTGGGTCGCCGTGACGGTCCCGACCCACTCCTTCGGCCGGAACGTGTAGGCCTTCTCCCGGGCGGCCTTGGCCTTCGCCACGATCGCCCGCCCGTCCATGCCGGCCGGGTTGCCCATGAAGACGCGGAGCTCGTTGTACCGGAAGAGGACAACGTCATCCGGGGAGTCGAGCGCGCCCGCCGCGACAAGCTTGCGGCCGATCGCCAGGAGGACCTGCCGGACGTGGGCGTTGGCGCCCTGGTCGATGTAGAAGTGATGGTCCGGGGTGAGCGGGGCCATCCGCAGGTTGATGTCGTTGGCCGCCCGCATCTCCTCGAGCGCCTCGCCCTCGAGGCCTTCGAGGATCTCCGCCGCCGCAGCCTTGATGTCGGCCGCGAGGACGGCGATCGTCTTCGGGTAGTCGTAGTTGGTCTCGATGTAGCCGCGGACGAGCTCGATCACGGGCTCCATCACTTCGACCACGTTCGGGAAGATGAACTCGTGGCTCCAGACCGCGTGCCAGCCGTATTCCTTCTGGTACGGCGTGACGCGCTCGTCGATGAACCGGCGGCCTCGCTGGCTGGCCTTGAGCCCGACGATGATCTCGCCGGCCGTGTCGGCCTTGAAGATGGCGGCGAGCTCCGGATCGACCTTCGCCTCCTCCTTCATCTTCCAGAGGGCCTCGATCGAGTCCCAGTTGCGGTCCTTCGCCGAGTTCTGGAGGCGGCCAAGGAGCTGCTCGTTGATCTTGCCGTGCGTCTTCTCCATGACTGCCCGCAGGTTCAGCGTCGCGGACAGCTGGGCGAAGTTGAGCATCCAGTGGATCTTCCAGTGGCGGTCGTGGACGTCGATCGCGTCCTCGAGCAGGCATGCGAGCTCCATCAGCGAGAGCTGGTCCTGCTTGTCGAGCATCCCCTCGAGGTAGGCGAAGTTGCGGTCCATCTCCGGGACCAGGCGATCGCGCCACCAGTTCACGAACTCGAGGCCGTACGTCGGCAGGACGGCGCCGAGGTACGTGCCGATCTTCGCCGCGTAGTCCGGGTCCTCGGGCACCACGGGCGTGATGGCGAAGTTGTACTCCTGCGTCTCGACCTTGAGGCCGGCCTCGGCCGGGATCGCCGCCGTGTACAGGTAGCCGTTGACGTTCTTGTAGATCCAGTCCGTCGCGAACGGCGTCCCGAACCGGCGGAACATGTGGTCGCAGGAGAGCCACCAGCCGCCGATGTCCTCGTACATCGGGCTGAGCGGGTGCGGACAGTGCAGGTCGTCGTAGACCCAGAAGAGGAGCTTCTCCGTCTCCGAGGTCCACGTCACCGGGAACTTCTCGTCCCCGAGGAACTGGCCCAGGACTTCTTCCTTCAGTGCCACTGCGTTCGACTCCTATCGCGCGCTCTGACGCCTTCGTAGGCGACCTGATCAGCCGGCGACTACCGGCGTGCGAGAGATCCGCTTGAAGCGCCGCATGTTCTCCGTGATCGCCACCTCCGTCGGAAGACGCTCCATGCTCGACGCGCCGAAGAACCCGGCGACGCCCGTCGTGTGCTCGAGGACGTACTGCGCATCGTCCGGCTCGGCGATCGGGCCGCCGTGGCACAGCACGATGATGTCCGGCTTCACGGAGACGGCGGCGTCGCGGATCTCCTGGACGCGCACGGCGGCGGTCTCGAGGGTCAGGGCGGTCGTCGCCCCGATCTGTCCCTTCGTGGTGAGCCCCATGTGGGCGACGACGACGTCGGCGCCGGCGCCGGCCATCGCCCGCGCCTGGTCAGCGTCGAAGACGTACGGCGTGCAGAGCAGCCCGGCCTCGTGTGCCGCCCGGATCATGTCAACCTCGAGCCCGAAACCCATCCCGGTCTCTTCGAGGTTCTGGCGGAACTGGCCGTCACACAGACCCACCGTCGGGAAGTTCTGGACCCCGGAGAAGCCGACGCGCTTGATCTCCTCGAGGAATACGGGCATCAGGCGGAAGGGGTCCGTGCCGCAGACGCCGGCCAGGACCGGGGTCTCGCGCACGATCGGGAGGACCTCGCCGGCCATCTCCATCACGATCGCGTTGGCGTCGCCATAGGGCATGCAGCCGGCAAGGGATCCCCGGCCCGCCATCCGGTACCGACCCGAGTTGTAGATGATGATCAGGTCGGCCCCACCGGCTTCGGCGCATTTCGCCGACAGTCCGGTCCCGGCTCCTGCTCCCATGATCACGCCACCCTGGTCGACCGTGCGGCGCAGCCGCGCAAGCGCTTCCTGCCCGTTCATGCCAGTCCTCCTGCAATGGTCACCTTCGGCGCGGCCCAGGCCTGGTACATGGCGTCCATGCGCTCGGCCATCGCACGCGAGAAGGCGGGGTCGTTGATCGGGATGGCCATCTCGACCACCTCCACGTCGGGCCGGAGACCGGCCTTCAGCTCACGGATCAGGGCCGCATCCGCAGCGGCGTCGAAGAACGGGGCTCCGGGGACGTCGATCATCGAGACGCCGCCGAGCGGGATGAACACCGCCAGCGGGCCGGTGGCCGCATTGAGCTTCCGGGCGATCATGCGGCCGAGCTCCGCGCACTCCGCCTCGGTCGTGCGCATCAGCGTGACGGTGGCGTTGTGGATGTAGAGGTTGCGGTCGGCGAACTTCGCGGGAACCGTGTCCTTCGGTCCGAAGTTGACCATGTCCAGGGCGCCCAGGGAGACGACCTGCGGGAGGCCCAGCGACCCGGCCATCTCCAGCCGGTCGGGCCCGGCGGACAGCACCCCGCCGACCAGCTCGTCGGCGAGCTCGGTCGTCGTGATGTCCAGGGAGCCGGTGATGAAGCCTGCCTTCATGAGGGCTTCCATGGACTGCCCGCCGGCGCCCGTCGCATGGAAGACGAGGACCTCGTACCCGCGCTCCTCGAGAATCTCGCGGGCGGCTGTCACGCACGGGGTCGTGACCCCGAACATGGTCGCTCCGATCAGCGGCTTCGCCGCGATCGCCGACACGAACGTCGCGGAGGCCTTGGCCATGCCCGCGATCCCGGCTGCCGCGTTCGACAGGATCTTCTCGGAGATCCCGTTGATCCCGGCAATGTCCACGACCGAGTACATCATCGCGATGTCCGAGGTGCCGACGTAGGGCCGCGTGTCGCCGGACGCCATCGTGGAGACGATCAGCTTCGGCACGCCGACCGGAAGGACCTGCATCGCGGCGGACACGAGTGACGAGCCCCCGGAGCCGCCCACACCCAGGATTCCGTCGAGACGACCCTCGGCGTGGAGCCGGCGGACCACCTCGGTCGCGCCCCGGGTCATGGCGGCCATCGCCGGCCCACGATCTCGGGCGCCCGCGAGCGCTGCCCGATCCTCGCCCGCCGCGGCGGCCACCTCGGTCGGGCCGATGTCTCCGGGTGACGGGTCGCTCAGGACGCCGGCATCGACGAGGATGACCTCGCAGCCGGCTTCGAGCACCCGGTCGCGAAGGAAGGCGTACTCGGGCCCCTTCGTGTCAAGTGTGCCGAGCAACACAACGGTGGCCATGCGACACCTCCTGCGGCTGGAGCGATGCGGGTAGACCGGCGCCGAGCTTCGCGCGGACCACGACGGGCGCCGCTGGGGAGCGACCGACGGATTGTCGATAATCGATTGTTGAGGATAGCACCCCCGGGGGGCCCGTCAAGAGCCATCCAGCAACTCCAGCCGCACGACTGGGGCGCACCGAGCTCGCGGCCGAGGGGGTGTGCCGCGTACACTCCACGGAGCGGGCGCGGAAGGGGCGCTGCCCGATGAGCCGGAAACCCGAGGAGCGGCAGTGCCCGACGACCGCGCCATCTCGCGCACCGTCCTGGCAGACCAGGTCAGGGATCGGCTGCTCGAGGCGATCCTCGCCGGGCAGTACCCGCCGAACTCCCGAATCATCGAGACGCGGGTCGCGCGCGAGCTCGGGACCAGTCAGGCGCCCGTGCGCGAGGCATTGCGCGGACTCGAGGCGCTCGGTCTGGTCGAGATCTCGCCGTTCCGTGGAGCGCGCGTCCGTCATCCGTCGACGAGC
>JADGQG010000161.1 GCA_017882025.1 Chloroflexota bacterium | reverse complement strand
GGCCGGGCTTTTTCAGCCACGCCAGCGCCTCCGCATGTCGTTTCTGATGATCGTATGACTACGAGGTGGTGGCACCTGCACGATGACACGATCAGGATTGTCATCCGGAGCGTGGAAACGCGGCCAACCTCGGGCAGATTCAACCTAACATCGCAACATCTCCGGCGAGCGGTGGTTGGGCCGGTCGGTGGAGGTGACAGATGAGCGGGCGCAGGTGGATGCGGTCGCGGGTGAAGGCGGAGATCTGGCGACGCGTGGCCGCTGGCGAACCCACCCGGGAGATCGCCGCGGCGATCGGGTACTCGGTCCGGACGGTCGAGGAGGTCATCTGGCGGGCGGGCGGCATCGCGCCCCGGGCGTTCCGGGGGGCGCCCCGGCCACGCTCGCCGCTGCGCCTGCGGCCGTCCGAGCGGGAGGAGATCAGCCGCGGCCTGGGTGCCGGCCTGTCCCTGCGGGAGATCGCCGCCGGCCTTGGTCGGGCCCCCTCGACCGTGTCCCGCGAGGTGACCCGCAACGGCGGGCGCGCGGGGTACCGGGCCGTGCGGGCCGGCACCGCGGCGCGGACCCGGGCCCGCCGGCCGAAGGCCGCCAAGCTCGCCCGCAACGCCCGCCTGCGGGCCGAGGTCGAGCGGCTCCTCGAGCGGCGCTGGTCGCCCCAGCAGATCGCGCACCGCCTCGCGGTGGAGCATCCCTGACGACCGGGAGATGCGGGTGGCCCACGAGACGATCTACCAGGCGCTCTTCGTCCAGGGCCGGGGCGCCCTGCGCCGGGAGCTGGCCGCCTGCCTGCGGACCGGACGGGCGCGGCGCCGGGCCCAGGCCCCCGCGAGCGGCGCCGGGCGGATGGCCGGCATGGTCCTCATCAGCGAGCGGCCGGCCGAGGTCGCCGACCGGGCGGTCCCCGGGCACTGGGAGGGCGACCTCCTCGTGGGTCGGGGCAACCGCTCGGCGATCGCCACCCTGGTCGAGCGCCGCACCCGCTACCTCCTCCTCGCCGCCCTGCCTGCCGGCCGGTCCGCCCCCGCGGTCCGCGACGCCCTCGTCGAGCGGATCGGGACCCTGCCGGCCCACCTCCGCCGCTCGCTCACCTGGGACCGCGGCCACGAGATGGCCGAGCACCTCCGGTTCACCGTCGCCACCGGGGTCGCCGTCTACTTCTGCGACCCCCACAGCCCCTGGCAGCGGGGCACGAACGAGAACACCAACGGGCTCCTCCGCCAGTACCTCCCCAAGGGCGTCGACCTCTCGACCTTCCCGCAGGCGACGCTCGACGCCATCGCGGCAGAGCTCAACGGCCGGCCTCGACAGACGCTCGGCTGGATGACCCCATCCGAGGCGTTCGCCGAGACCGTTGCGTCGACCGGTTGATTCCGCCTGTGGTTGGCCGCGCTTCCACGCTCCGCGACCACGAGTCCGATCGTGCCATCCGATCACGGGCTGCCGATCACGGGGTGGCCGTCACGCGGCCGCCGCCTGGGCCGAGACCGGCCTCAGGGCCTCCGGCCGCCGGCCCGTGGCTGAAGCTGGTCCCGGCCGTGACGCCAGGCTGCCGGCTGCGGCCTCAGGCTGCCCGGGGCAATGCCTCTGTCGCGGCCGGGACCCCGAGGGCCTTGAGCGCCGCGTCGATGTACGGGTCACCGGTCGGGGTAGTCGACCCGACGTTCGCCGCGACCGCGACGTCCGGGGTGAGGCCCTTCAGGTGGATCCAGCGCTTGGCCGGCGTGAGCCACTTCGCGATCGTCAGGCGGAACCCGCCCGAGTTGTCGGTCAGGTCCACCCACTGCTGGATGGTGCCCTTTCCGAAGGTCGTCTCGCCGACCAGCGTGCCACGCTTCGTGTCCTGCAGGGCGCCGGAGACGATCTCGCTGGCCGAGGCGCTCCCCTTGTTGACCAGCACCATGACGCGGATCCCGGGGTCCGTGGCGACGCCGCCCGGCGAGGCATCCGTCGCGACCTGCGTGCCATCGGCGCTCTCCTCCCAGAAGAGGGGCCCGCTGGCGATGAACTGGCTGGCGATGGTACGCGCCGCCGTCACGTAGCCGCCGGGATTGTCGCGCAGGTCGACGATCACCGACCTCTCGCCCTTCACGAGGCCGGCCTGGAGCGCGTCGGTGAAGTCCTTCGCCGCGCTGTCGGAGAATGCGGCGAGCCGGATGTAGCGGACGCTGGCGTTCGCCAGGTCGCGTGTCTCCACCTGGGTCTGGACGATCGTGTCGCGGACGATCCGCAGGTCGAACAAAGCCTTCTCGGCGCGGACGACCGTCAACACGACCGGCGTGCCCTTCTTCCCGCGCACCTTCGCGATCGCCTGGTCCAGCGTGAGGCCGTCCACGCTGGCGCCGTCGATCGCCGTGGTCACGTCGCCCGCGCGCAGGCCTGCCACCTCGGCCGGCGACGCCGCGATCGTTGAGACGACCGTCATCCGGCAGGTTGGCCCGAGGGTTGTGCAGGTACCGCCGGCCGCGGCCGAGGAGCGAGCCGAGATCACGGCGCCGATCCCCTCGAACTGGCCATCCAAAGCCTCGCGGGCGCGCTGGAGGTCGTCGGGGCTCATATACAACGAGTAGGGGTCGCCCAGGGCCTTGATCATCCCGTCGATCGCGCCCTCGACAAGCTTCTTCTGATCCACCTGGCCGACGTAGCTCCGGTTGATCGAATCCCACGTGTCCCAGAACGGCGCGAAGAGCGCCTGGTCGGCGGACGGCGTCCCCGGCGTTGTCGCCGTTCGCGCCCCGAGCGTGAAGCCGGAGAGGAAGAGCGCGGCGCCGGCGAGCAGCGCCACGACCGCGAAGGCAAGCTGGAGCGGCCCAACCCCGCGGCGCGGCGGCCTGCCGGGCGGGACGGTCGGGGTGATGGGCGCGGCAACCGCTTCGTCGCTCGAGGGCTCGGGGGGGCTGAAGTTCGGGTCGGGCGTGGTCATGGCAGGCTTACCTCGTGAGATAGCTTCGCACCGAGAGCCACGACCCCAGGACCCCAACCCCCAGGCCGGTTCCGACCACCAGCAGGACCACGTCTCGCTGGAGGGAGCCGAACTCGAGGGGGAGGACCCGGAAGAAGCCGTACATGAAGTCAGTGACCGGCCCGGAGGCGACCGCGAGGACGGCCAGCGCTGCTGCGGCCCCCAGGAGCCCCACGAAGGCGCCCTCGAAGATGAACGGCCAACGGATGAACGCGTCCGACGCGCCGACGAGCCGCATGACCTCGATCTCTTCGCGCCGGGCGACGACCGCCAGCCGGATCGTGTTGACGATGATGAAGAGGACCACGAAGCCGACGAGCACCAGCAGCACGAAGCCGCCGGTCCGCAGCACCCCCGTCACCGTCGTCAGCTGCTGGACGAGCTTCTGGACCTCGACCACGTCGTCGACGACGCGGCTGCGGTCCTGGAGCAGCTGGACGATCGGCTGGTACTCCCGCGGGTCAACCAGCTTGACCTCCAGGCTGGCCGGGAGCGGGTTGCGGTCCAGGAATCCTGTCAGGTCCACCTGGCCGCGCTGTCGCAACCGATCGCGGAATCGCGCCAGGGCCTCTTCCTTGGAGACGTAGGCGACGGACCGGACGGAGGGCAGCGCCGCGACGTCCGCGGCGAGGGCTACGGCCTGCGCGGTAAGTGACCCCTCGGCGCCGGCGACGTCGTGGAGGTCGGCGACGATCTCCACCTTCTGCTCCACGTACTGGACGCCCGCCGCCAGCCCCGCCTGGACCAGCCAGAAGCCCGCGAGCAGGAGGAGCATCAGGAGCATCGTCGAGATGGCGGCGAGGGTCATCAGGCCGTTGCGGCGGAGCCCCTGCAGGCCGCGGGTGACGCTGAACGTGACGAAACGGAGGAAGCCGAACACGGCTCAGTCGTCGCGGTGGTAGCCGCCGACCTCGTCGCGGACGACGCGCCCCTCTTCGAGCGCGACGACCCGGCGGCGGAGTGCGGTCACCACGCTGGCGTTGTGGGTGGCCATCAGGATCGTGACGCCCAGCTCGTTGATCCGGAGCAGGAGCTGGAGGATCTCCCAGCTGATGAGCGGGTCCAGGTTCCCCGTGGGCTCGTCGGCGATGATCAGGCGCGGCTCGTGGACCAGGGCGCGGGCGATCGCCGTCCGCTGCTGCTCGCCGCCTGAGAGCGTGGGCGGCAGCTGGTCCGCCTGCGCGCCGAGCCCGACCACCGCGAGCGCCCGATCGACGGCCGGCCGGATCCGCCGACGCGGCGTGCCGGTCACCTCGAGAGCGAACGCGACGTTCTCCCGGACCGAGCGCGCCGGCAGGAGCTTGAAGTCCTGGAAGACGATCCCGATCTTGCGTCGGAGCTCGGGGACCTTCCGGCGCGGCACGCGCGCGAGGTCCCGCCCGTCAAGGATCACCTCGCCGGTCGTCGGCAGCTCGTCGCGGATCAGGAGCTTGAGGAGCGTGGACTTGCCGGCGCCGGATGGCCCGACAAGGAAGACGAACTCACCTTCCCCCAGGCTGAGGTCAACGTCGTGGAGGGCCGACTTGCCGTTCGGGTAGACCTTGCCGACGCCACGCAGTGTGACGATCGGACG
>JADGQG010000160.1 GCA_017882025.1 Chloroflexota bacterium | reverse complement strand
CCTCAGGATCGACCTGATGAACGCCGACGGAGGGCTCCTGGCGACGATCCAGGACGACCGCACGCACCTTCGCCCGTACGAGGCCAAGCAGATCAACGGGATCTTCGGGGAGGCCACGAGCTGGCTGGAGGATGGCTACGTCATCGTGCGGTCGACGACGGCGGGGGGCCGCTTCTTCGCGTTCGCGACGGTCATCGACAACCACTTTACCGGCGACCCGATCTTCGTCCCGGCGGTGAAGATGTCCAGCTCGGGGCAGCCGGGGCCCACCCCGACACCGGCGCCGACGCCCGCGCTGACACCCACTCCGCAGCCAACGGCCACGCCCACGCCGAGCCCCACCGCGCCTTCGGCGCCGAACGCGATCCCCGGAGTGGAGATCCTGAACGGAGCGATGGCGGGGCTCGCGAACCTGGGGAGCGGGACGGCGAGCATCGCCGACATCGCGAACACCGGGAAGCTCAACGGGCTCGACGCGGCGCTCACCCAGATCGCGAACATGTCGCCGCAGACCACGCACAAGAACGGGAACGGGCTCATCGTCGACTACGGCTCCGGGTACAAGGCGAAGGACGGAGCCATCTACACCGGCTCGGCCACGATCACGACCGGGAGCTTCAACGTCTCCGGCAGCCACGTGACCTGGACGGGGACAATGACGCCGAACAACCTCAAGAAGGACGGGCGTCCGCTGGGAAGCGGCACGGCTAACTGGACGGTCGACTACACCGCAAACGGTTCGGCCGTCGTCGGCGACGCGAGCGGCTCCGCCACGAGCACGTCGAACCCGGGCGACTCGGGCTCGGGCTCGGTCCACTTCGACTCGACGCTCTGCTCGAAGTACCCGATCTCCGGGAGCGTAACGATGACGCAGGCGGGGAAGACCTCGACCGCGAGCTTCACCAACTCGTGCGACGGCTCTTACGTGCTGTCGGGGTCCGGGCTGAGGTACGACACGTTCGACCTGCGCGTGAAGAAATGCGACGGCACCTACCGTACCGAGCACCTCAAGGTGGCCCTCGTCGAGGTGAGCGGCGGCATCCTGAAGGATCCCGTCTGCGGGAACAAGTCGCTGAGCGGTTTCTCGAACGTGCGCGCTTGGGGAACGGTCACGGACACGACCGTGAATCTCACTTTCTTCGGTCAGATCGGATCGCCCGTTCACAGTTACGGGGGCACATTCCATGGGACGCGGTCGGCACCGGGCCAGCCGTTCACCGGCACGGCGTCGTATACGGTGGTCGGGGCCTGCGTCGTCTCGTACTCGGCGGGGTCCGGCGAGGTCACCCTGTCGACCCAGTCCTCGTCGAGCTGCAACTACTAGAGGGGCCGCTAGCGAAACTCCGAGGCCGGCTGCGTTCCCCAGCTGCGAACGAGCGCGGGGACGCAGCCGACGCCCACCGAGAACGCCAGGAGGGCCGCTCCTTCGAGAACGAGTCCGGCCGGAATTTCCGGCGGGAGCCACGGAGAGAGGCCCGTGGCCGAGGCCGCGCGCAGGAATAGCCACGCGGAGAAGAGGCCCGCGGCGCCTCCCAGCGCCGCGAGCGCGAAGCCTTCCGCGAGAACGGTACCCGCGACCCGCGCGCGGCTCCAACCCACCGCGCGGAGGATCGCCAGCTCCTCTCTTCGCTCGGCCACGTTGCGCGCCAGGACGCTCGCCACCCCGAGCACCGAGACCGCGAGCGCGGCGGCGCCCAGAGCCCGTGCATAGCCCTCCACCGCCTCCAGCTCGTGAAACCCGGTGAAATAGAGCTCCGAGGCCGTCGCGTGCAGGTGCGGCATCTCGCGTCTCACGGCGGCGATCGCCTCTGGCAGGCGGGCCGGATCCCCGAGCTTCACGAGGACGAGGCTGACGAACCCCTCCATCCCGAAGAGGCGCTGCGCCTCCGGGAGCTCCAGGGCGCAGCCGCCGTCGAGGAACGCGTTGCCCGAGGCGAAGACGCCTCGCACCGGGTAGGCGTGCCCCGGCAGCACCTCGATGCGGGAGCCGGGAGGACGCCCGCGCGCCGACGCGAGCGAGCGCCCGAGGAGCGCCTCCCGCGATGCGGGCGAGAGGCGGCGGCCCGAGTCGAGCGTGAAGAGATCCGCGACCGGGTCTCCCGGGTCGATGCCGAAAACCGGCATCTGGACGCCGTTCGGAAGACGCGTGAGCTGGACGAGGACACCCGAGACCCACCGCGCCCGCGCGACCTCCCCGATTCGTGGCACGTCCGCGGCGCGGATGCGCGAGAGGATTGCCATCCCCACGCCGGCCTGCCGCACCGCCATCTCCGCCCCCGTCGACGCGACGCGCGCGCCGAAGCGCCGCGAGACGTCGGCGGCCGAAGAGACGAGGACGAGGTACGCGCCGTACCCGATCGCCACCCCCGCCATCGCCGGAAGCGTGCGCGCGCGGCGCCGCAGCAGGCCGCGGAGGACCGCCAGCATCAAGGGGCCCGGAGCGCTGCCGACGGGCGCGTGCGGAAGAGGTGTCCGATTGCCGGGAGGCTCCCGGCGAGGCCGGCGAGAAGGACGATCGCCGCACCGCCGAGGAGGATCTCCGCGGAGGGCCTCGGCGCCGCCAGGTGCTGGAGCCCGGCCGCGCCGGTCGCCCGGACGAACATCCAGGCGGGGCCGAGCCCGAGGAGCGCGCCGGCTCCGGCGAGGAGCGCCCCCTCCGCGAGCACCGTGCCGGCGATCCGCCATCGGCTCCACCCCACGGCGCGGAGGATCGCCAGCTCCTGCGTCCGCTCCACCACGTTCATCCCGAGCGTGTTGGCCACCCCGAGCGCCGAGACGACGAGGGCGGCGAGGGCGAGGAAGCGCGCGAACCGGTCCACCAGCTCCAGCTCGCGGTAGCCGTTGAAGAAGAGCTCCGACACGGAGGCGTGGAGGTGCGGCAGATCGCGGTCGATCGCCGCGATCGCTTCGCTCGCGCGAGAGGGGTCGTCCAGCTTCACGAGGACGAGGCTCGCGAAGCCGTCCATCTCGAAGAGGCGCTGCGCGTCGGCCAGGTCGAGGACGCATCCACCGTCGAGGAACCCGTACGCCGACTCGTAGATCCCCGCCACGGGCATCCGGCGACCGGGCAGCACCTCGATCGTGCCGCCGACGCCGACGCCGGCGCTCGCGGCCGCAGCACGCCCGAGGAGGGCCACTCCGGAGGAGAGCGGCCGTCCCTCCTTGGGGAGGAAGAGTCCCGCGACGGGATCCGTCGGGGACACGCCGAAGACCGGGAGCTGGTTGTTGTTCGCGAGGCGCGTCACCTGCGCCACCACCGCGGACACCGACTGGGCCCGCGCGCTCGCGCGGATCCGCCCGAGATCCCCGACCGCGATCCGCGACAGGACGGGGAACCCGACGCCCGCCTGTTGCACCGTCACCTCGGCGCCGGTCGCCGCGAGGATTCCGTTGAATCGCGCGACGAAGCCCGTGGCCGAGGCGCTGATTCCGACGTATGCGGCGAAGCCGACAGCGACCCCCAGGACCGTGAGCGACGTCCGGACGGGACGCCTCCCGAGAGCGCGGAGCGAGCCGAGCACGGGGCCAGTATCCCCCGGCGCCGCCCTCACCGATAATGGTAAGTAATGAATTCGGCCTTCGACCTCGTCGTTGCCGGCGGCGGCCCGGCCGGAGCTGCCGCGACGCTCTTCGCCGCGCGGGCGGGGCTGAGGACGCTCCTCCTCGACCGGGCCGTCTTCCCCCGGGAGAAGACATGTGGTGACGCGGTCGGCGGAAAGGCGGTCGCGGTGCTGCGCGAGCTGGGTCTCCTCGAGGAGGCTCGCCGCCTGCCGGGCGTGGAGGTGGGGCGCGTCCTGTTCGAGAGTCCCGACGGGACCGAGCTGTCCATCGACCTCTCGCGCGCGGGGAGGCCGGACCTCGTCACCGGTTTCGTCATCCGCCGGGAGCTCTTCGACGCGTTTCTCTTCGCGAAGGCCAGAGCGGCGGCGGCCGAGTGCCGGGAGGGGTTCCAAGTCGCGGACGTCGTTCGCGACGGCGGCGTGGTCCGCGGCGTGCGCGGCTGGGACGTGAAGACCGGCGCCGCGCGGGAATTCCGGGGCTCGGTCGTCCTCGGCGCCGACGGCGCCCGCTCGGCCGTGGCTCGCAGCCTGGGACTCGCGAGACGCGAGCCGCGGCACTCGGTCGTCGCCGTTCGGGCTTACTACCGGAACGTGGCCGGCCTCAGCGATCGGATCGAGCTGCACTACGTGAAGAGCGTCCTGCCCGGATACCTCTGGATCTTTCCGCTCGAGGACGGACTCGCGAACGTAGGGATCGGGATGCTGGCCGCGCCGATGCGGAAGAAGCGGGTCCATCTCGTCGAGAGCCTGGAGGCGGCGCTCGCGGCGCCCCCGTTCGCCGTGCGGTTCGCCGCCGCCACGCGACTGGCGGCGCCGTCGGGCGGAGTGCTGCCGGTCGGGAGCCGCCGTTGCGTCTCCTCCGGGGCGGGTTTTCTCCTCCTGGGGGACGCAGCGGGGCTCGTCGACCCGTTCACCGGCGAGGGGATCGCGAACGCGATGTGGTCGGCGCGCCTCGCCGTCGAGACCGTCTGCG
>JADGQG010000002.1 GCA_017882025.1 Chloroflexota bacterium | reverse complement strand
CGTACTCGTTGTTGACGTGCCACGCCACGATGACGCCCGACGCCGGACGGTCCGTTGCGCTGTAACGCTCGGCGATGCGGCGCGCGAGCTCGACGGAGAACCGTCGGTACGCCGGACTGTTCGGGCAGGAGTTGTGCCGCTGCCCGAACACATGCCGTCGGCCCTCGAAATCCACCCGTGTGACGTCCGGATACGTGCGCGCCATCCACGCGGGGTGCGCCGCTGTCGAGGTCGCGAGACACACCCTCTTCCCTGCTGCAGCGAGTTTCTCGAGGATCCGGTCCAACACCGCGAAGTCATAGGTGTGCTCGTCGGGCTGCAGCGTTCCCCAGGAGAAGACGTTCACCGTGAGCGTGTCGACGTTTGCTTCCTCGAAGAGCTCCATGTCCCGGTCCCAGATGTCCTCGGGCCACTGCTCCGGGTTGTAGTCGCCACCGAAGAGGATCTTGTCCATGCGCATGGTCCCTACTCTGCGGGGTTCTCCGTCGGGGAAGCCCCGTCAGCCGGGCCGGTGAACCGCTCCGCTACGCGTGTCACGAGGTCCGCCGTATTGAGCGCGAAGAGATAGACGAACAACGAACCGCACAGGAGCAGCACCCAGTCGGACGTGAGGAGCAGCAACACAGCGGCGAGGAACAGGGTGGACAGGTTGCCGAGGGTGATCCGGAGCGGCCTACCCAGGTAGAACAGCGACAGCCGCGCCAGGTCACGCTGCCGGAAGTTGAACGACGTGCTGATCACCATCATGTTCATGAGCCACAGGGCGCCGAGGAGGGCCACGATCAGCATCGCGATCTGCAGTGCGGCGTCCACAGCAGAGCCCCGCGTTTCGGTGTACCAGAGGTTCAGCAAGAGGATGGTCAGGACAGCGACCGCAGGCACCCAGTATTTCAATGTGTCCGTGAGGTTCAGCCGGTACCCGCGCAGGAAGTCGCGGGTCGGATCGAGGTCCTTCTCCCGCATGATCTTGCGCACGCAGTGGAGCGTTGCCGCGAGCGCCGGGCCCAGGAACGTTCCAGCAATCGCGTAGAGGATCGCGTTGGATGGATCCCGGTAAAGGAACAGGAGCGCGACGATGAACGGAAGACTGGCGACGACGAAGTAGAACTCCGTCGCGATGAGCCAGTACACGTGGTTGGTGAACCGAAAGAGAACGCCGTCACCGAACTGGCGGCCGCGCTCGTCGGTCATGCGCCCGACCTCGCCACCCGGCGGTCGTCGAGCTCGGCGTAGGCGCCCGTGGTCGCCGCGAACGCCTTGCCGAGCGTCGATGTGGGGTCCCGTGCGATGGCGACAAACCGGTCGGCGATCGCAAGGTAGCCGGCCGCGTCGGGATGCAGTCCATCACGCAGGTGGGCGACGTCCGCTTCACCGAGGAGGCTCAGCCCGTCCAGGTACCACAGGTTCCCGTCGGTCCGTCGGCGCCCCTCGACAATAGATGCGAGCGCGACCCTCATGTCGACTAGCGTCAGCAAGCCGTCCCCCTCTGACCTCTCAACGTCCGGGTGGTGCGCCCGGCCCTGCGCGTCGAACTGGGTGGGGCCGGGGTGCCGCTCATGGACCGGGCATGCGATGGGTGAGATCACCACGACCGGCGTCTGCGGGTGCCCCTCGCGCACGGTGTCGAGGAACCCGTGCACGGCCGGGGTGAAGGTACGAGCGGTGAAGCTATTGCCGTTCACGACGTTGATGCCGATCTTGGCGCTGATGAGATCGGCGGGCAGGTCGCGGATGGTCCGCGCGACGTACGGATCGAGGTGCGCGCTGCCACCGAAGCCGAAGTTTGTCACGTGCAATCCGAGCTGCTCGGCCGCGCGGACCGGCCAGACCCCCATCGGCGTCTCGGCGTTCGAGCAGTGGCTGATCGAGCTGCCGTAGTGGATCCAGCGGGGTGCGTCGACCGGTGCGGGGACCAGGTCCGCGTCGGCACGGATCCCGAGCAGTTCCACAGCGGCCGTGTGCGGCAGCCAGATTGCGACCCGGCGTCGACCCGCCCCCACGACCGGCTCCCCAAGGTCGATGCGGATGCTGGTCGGTCGCCCCTTTCTCAGCTCGGTGAGGCCCGTGGGCCCGACCGTGTACAGGTTTCCCTCGTCGAAGCGCTGGGCCCGAAGGTGTCCGCCGTCCACCGTGATGGCAACCACCGCGTCGCGCGGCAAGTTCCCCAACGACGGGACCGAGTACCGCGTGAACAGGACGTCGACCTCGATCCACGTCGCGGCCGTGAGCAACTCCAGACGCACACCGGAGCCCTGACCCGCGGCGATGCCCATCGCCAAATCCTGGCCATATTGCTCGCGAGTCCAGGCGGGAAGCCGATGGAACGCGAGCCCCTGTCTGGTGTCCTCAAGGCAGGGGGCGCCTTGAAGCGCGCCTCGAAGCAGTTCCTTCTCTGTTGTTCGCACGTCAGCTACCGTTCGGTTCCGTCATCTTGAAGCACGTTGAAGACATGGCGCTCGCCGCGTCCGACAGCTTCTGGACCCTGTCGGTACCGGCTGGCATGCCACGGCACCGATCACCGACCACCACGCCCATCGTTGCTGCCGTTGTATTCAGCGCGCAATTCCCCGCTGCTGGGCGGTGGTACGGACTTCGATCGTCAGCTCTCATGCCCCGGACCTTGCCACCTTGCGGTCGTCCAGCCCAGGGTAACTGGGGGACTCGTCACGGATCGGGGTCAGTTCGACGAGCGTGATCTCGTTGCGAGACAGCGTCAGTTCCAGTTCCACACGGCCGCCTGTCGGTTCGCGGACCGCTGTGCTCACCGCGGGAGCTGAACACTCCTTGATGACTGCGATCTGCTCGCGGGTCGGGAAGCGCGGCCGTCCCAGCTGCTGCCACACGGTCCAGCTGTTGCCTACCTGCTCATTGACGGTGCGGCGCTTCACGAACACGTTCGCGTCACCTACAGGGAGCGAGACGGTGACGGTCCTGCTCGCTGGTGCTCCGCCGTCGTGCACCTCATCGTCGTAGGCATAGTTCCAGGCGAGAAGGGCCACGGAACCGTCGTCTCGGCGGACGACGTGCAGGTTGTCATCCCGGTGGAGGAGCTCGCCGGTGAGATGGGCGAAGAACTCGTACAGGTGATACGTCGGCTTCTTCACCTGCTGGTGGGTCAGCAGCCCGAATCCGCCGTGAAACAGAGTCGTCGGGATGTTCTCCTCCTCGAACACGTCGCAGAACGTCCAGTAGGAGAACGACTCAGCCACGTCGCCACCCTGGCTCAGCACCTTCGCGAGGTACGCGGCATTGAACGCCGTGTCATGCACCGGGTTGATCGACGTGTAGGAACTGTTGAACTCCGTGATGTGCACCGGGAGGTTCGGGTACGCGGAGCGCCCCGCGTACTCGCGGCCCGTCGCGAAATCCCGGAGAAGCGATTCCGGTGGGGCGATCTCCTGGTAGGCGGCGAACGGGATCGAACCACGGGGCCCCGAGGAGTACGCGTGGCGAGAGAGGAAGTCGACCGGGACGCTCTCCTCATCGCAGAACCGCAGGAAGTCCGCCATCCAATGGTCCGAGCCACCGCAGATCGCCGGCCCGCCGACCTGGAAACCGGGGTCGATGGCCTTGATCGCTCCAACGGTCTCCCGGTAGAGCTTGAAGTACTCCGCCTGGTCGGCGTCCTTCCAGAAGTTTGACAGGTTCGGCTCGTTCCAGATCTCGAAGGGCCACGTGAGGACCTCCTGGAGCCCGTACCGCTCTACGAAGTGGGTGACCACCGCGTGGATGAGGTCACGCCACCGTCCGTAGTCCTTGGGCGGGGTGACGTTGCCCTTCCACCAGAAGACTGTCTCGGTCGACGACGCCAGCGCCTCGGGCATGAACCCGATCTCCACGAACGGCTTCAGCCCCAGGTCGAGGAAGGCGTCAAAGATCCGGTCGATGTACGTGAAGTTGTACAACACATGGATCTCGCCCTCCCACTCGTAGTCCCGGTAGATGCCCACGTCATCGTGCAACAGACCGTGGCCCCGGATGTACCGGAACCCGATCTCCTTCTGGACGAGCGCGAGAGATTCCAGGTAGTCCCTGCGGAGCGCGAGGCTCAGGCGCCCTGTACCGACGCATTCCCGCCATGCGTCATGAGACGCCGAATGGGTTCCCGCCACGGGGATCACAACAGTCACGACCACAGCTCCCTCACCTACTCGAAGACCAGCGCACCCGACAGCACGACGGGGCGCCAGCTGGTGGCCGGCTCACCACAAGCTGGCGCCCCGTCCCCCACACTCGGTTCCCGGGAACCGGTTCAGGACACGGACAGGACCTACTTCGGCGACCCCGACGGCGATGGCGACCCCGACGGCGATGGCGCTGTCGTCTTGAACGCCTTGTAGGCCGCGTTGAACATGTCCGTGTACTTCGTCATGCCCTTGCCCTCGAGCTCGGTGACGAAGGCGTCGAACGTCGACAGATCCCGCTGACCGAGGATGAACTGGAGCGTTGCCTGGTCCGCGTAGTCCTTCAGCGGGGTGGCCAGCAACGTCGCCTGCTCGCGATCCGCATCTGCGAGCGGAGCCGGCGGCGCGAACGGCTCGAGAGTCTTCGCCTTCATCGCCTTCTGGAACTCGATCTCCTCCGGGCTCATCATCGACTGCAACAGGTCCGTCGTGCCGCCGTAGGCGAACACACCCCCGGAGAAGCCGTAGTCGACACGCAGGTCCTTGGTCCCGGCGGGGTTGAGCCCCTGGAAGTTCACGGCGGGTACGAGCGTGCGCACGCCGTCCGCGCCCTTCTCGTACGTGGTGCCCTTGACGCCCCACTTGGCGAATTCCTGGCCCGCGTCCGAGTAGTACAGCCAGTCGATGAACTGCATCATCGCGACGAAGTTCTTACTCTTCAAGGCGCTGGCGTTGATCATCACGCCGTTCTCCAGGCGTGTGCCAGCCATGATGTTGCCGGCCGGGCCGGCCGGGACGGTGATCTTCTTGATGGAGTACTTGCCGGCGCCCAGCGACGTGTCCATCGACTTCCGGTAGGTCACGATGTCCTGCGAGTTGGCGCTGATGACGAACGACTTGCCGGTGACGAACTTCTGGATCGCCTGGTCGTCCTTCTGCGTGAAGCTCTCCGGGTCCATCAGTCCGCCCTTGACGAGCGAGTTGAAGTATTCGAGCAGTTGCTTGTACGCGGGCTGCGCTGCGGCGTACACGAACTTGTCGGCAGCCTTGTCGAAGCGCAGTCCGCTGGTGAGGCCCCAGCCCGCCGACGTGCCGAAGTTCTGCGCGGCGATGTTGAGCACGCTGAGCCCGGTATAGCGGTCCGAGAACGGGATGGAGGACGGGTACGCAGCCTTGAGCTTTTGGAGCGCGGACTTCAGCTCGTCCCAGGTCGTCGGGATCGCGATTCCCTGCTTCTCGAAGATGTCCGTGCGCACGGCGAGCGTGTAGTCAGGCCAGATCTCCTGGTGGAGACCGGGCAGGACGTAGTACTTGCCGTTGACCTGGCGCAGGAGGTCGATCTCGTTCGCGAGGCCCCAGTCCTTGAGCTTCTTCTCGAAGTTCGGCATGAGGTCGAGGTAGTCGCTCACGGGCAGGACCGCCCCGGAGGCCACGAAGGGCGTCTCCTGGCCGGCGTACGTCTTGGGGATGATCATCGGGGCGTCCCCGGCGCCGATGAGCAGGCTGCGCTTCTGCTGGTAGTCGCTCAACGGCACGATCGTCGTGTCGAGCGTGACGTTGGTCAGCTCGGTGATCTTCTGCCACAGGAGCCAATCGGCCTTGTACGGGTAGGTAGGGGAGTCGTTGTACAGGACCGTGAACTTCATCGGCTCGGTCGCCTTGAAGGTCGTATCAGCCTTGTAGTCCTTCATTGCGCCGACCGACACGTCGGCGAGGGACGCGGCGGACCCAGCGGGTCCGGCAGACCCAGCGGGTCCAGTCCCGGTGGGTGTCTCATTGCACGCGGTAAGCGCACTCACCAGGCTGATCACCGCGACGGCCGCGACGATCCGCGAGTAGTTACTTCTCATGGATATCCCATTCCAATCTTCTCGTCGGAGAACTTCACTGCTTGACTGAACCGAGCATGACCCCTGTAACGAAGTACTTCTGGACGAATGGATAGATGCAGAGGATCGGCACGACGGAGAGCACCATCGCCACCGCCTTGACATTCGAGGCGATCTGCGTGAGGTTCTCGGCGCTCCCACCGAACGATGTCCCCTCCGACGTGGCCCCCGCAATCAAGTTGCGCAAGAAGATCGTGACCGGGAACAACTCCTTCTTGTCGAGGTAGAGGAACGCACTGAACCAGGAGTTCCAGTTGACCACCGCGTAGAACAGGATCATCGTCGCGAGAACCGCCTTGCTCAGCGGTAGGACGATGCGCAGGAGGATGCCGTAGGTATTCAACCCGTCGATCGCGGCGGCCTCCTCGAGCTCCTCCGGCATGTTCTCGAAGAACGACTTCATGATGAGAAGGTTGAAGACGCTGATCGCGTTAGGCAGGACGATCGCCCACAAGGTGTTCTTCATCCCGAGGCTCGTGATGAGCACGTAGTTCGGGATGATCCCGCCGTTGAAGAACATCGTGAACACCGCGATCCCGATGAAGAGGTTCCTGCCCTTGAGGCGACGTTTGGAGATCGCGTATGCAAAGAAGGTCGTGAGCACGATCGAGATCGCGGTCGCGACGACCGTGTAGATCACGGTGTTCTCGTAGTTGGTCCAGAACATCGAGTCGGCCATCACAACCTTGTATGTCTCGAGGTTGAAGCCGAGCGGAATGAGGTTCACCTTCCCCGAGTTGATGTTCCCCTCGGAGCTGAATGACTGCGCGACCATGTTGAGGAACGGGTAGAAGGTCACGAAGACGATCACCAGCAGGACAACGACGTTGAAGACCCTGAAGAGTCTGTAGGCGGTCGAATCCTTCACGGCGCCCCTCCTACCACAGGCTCGTGCCGACGAGGCGTTTGGAAAGAGCGTTTGCCGACAGGACGAGGGTCAATCCGATGATTGATTCGAAGAGCCCGATCGCTGCCGCATAGCTGAAGTTGTTCGACAGGATACCGACGCGATACAGGTAGGTCGAGATGACATCCGCTGTGGGGTAGACCAACGGGTTGTACAGCAGCAGGATCTTCTCGAATCCGACGGCCATGAAGCTTCCGATATTGAGGACGAGCAGCGTCATGATTATCGGCGCAAGGCCCGGCAGGGTGATGTGCCGGGTCTGCTGCAGCCGGTTCGCGCCGTCGATCCGGGCGGCCTCGTACAGTGTCTCGTCGATCGTGGTGAGTGCCGCCAGGTAGAGGATCGCGCCCCATCCCATGGACTGCCAGACGTCTGAACTGACATAGATGGGGCGGAACCAGTCGGCCTGCTGCATGAAGTTGATCGCGCCACCGGTGAGGGGCGCGAGAAGTTGGTTGAACGTCCCCTGGAGTGACGTCAACTGGAAGATCATGCCGGCGACGATGACGACGGACATGAAGTGGGGGAGGTAGGAGATCGACTGCACGATCCTCTTGAACTTCTTGGACCGCAACTCGTTGAGCAGCAGCGCGAAGATGATCGGCATCGGGAAGCTGAAGATGAGCGTCAGCGCACCGAGAATGATCGTGTTCTTGAAGACGTTCCAGAACGTCGGATCGTTGATGAACTGCTGGATGTAGGTGAGACCGACCCAGTACTCACCCCAGATGCTGCCGCCGGGCTGGAACTTGCGGAACGCGATGACGTTCCCAGCCATGGGCAGGTATCTGAAGATGATGAAGTAGAGGATGGGCAGTGCAAGCAGGCTGTAGAGCCGCCAGTCCTTCCTGATGGCGACCGCCCAGGTCTGCTTTGCCGGCTTGCGCGACTTCGACACCCCAGCCGCCGACGGTGCCACCTCCTCCAACGTCGCCGCCGGCATGTCGAGCTGCTCCGCTGCTGCCCGACCATCCGCCATGCCCTCACCTCCCTGCAAGTTGTCCTGACCCACCCGGAACCGGAACTACCGGTGAGGGGCTACGGTCAGCACGCCCGAGTGATCCACGGCACGCTCCTGATCCTCCAGGTGCAGTGCGGCGACGCTCCGAATCTCCTCATACGAGGCCCCGAACAGAAGCTCGAGAGCGCCGACTCCCCCGTGCAGGCAACACCTGCACGTAGCCGATGAGCCGGGCCACAGGACGCGTCACCTGGGCCACCGGATCGTGCAGGCAGAGCCGGACCACGTCCGTTCCCGACCGGGAGCTCGCATTCGTCACTGTCAGCCCGACGCGCACACTGCCACCGGTGCGCCAGTGCGACTCGCGCCGGACCGCCGCAGCGCTTCGCTCGAACGTCGAGGAGGTGAGACCGTGGCCGAAGCCAGACAACGGCGTCGGGTCGATGTTCGACACCTCGGTGCGGCGACCCAGCGGCGCAGTGAGGTCCGTTCCCGGCTGCGAACCAGACTCTCTCGGCGTACTGACCGGCAGGCGCCCGGACGGGTTCGCTGCACCGGAGAGGACCCGGGCCAGGGCAGCGCCGCCCAGCTGACCGGGGAAGAAGGCTCGCACGACCGCGGCCGCCCCTTCACCGCCCTGCTCAACGACGATCGAACCGAGCGCGAACGGCCTCCCGCTGAGCAGGACGACGACCACGGGCGTCACGACCACGGGCGTCCCTGTCGCGATGAGTGCGTGCACGAGATCTCCTGGGCCCCGGCGAGCCGCAGTCGAAACTATCGGCCGCCAAGCCGATACTGGGTCATTCAAAAAGTACGGAGTGAACGG
Source organism: Chloroflexota bacterium (assembly GCA_017882025.1). Lineage (GTDB taxonomy): Bacteria > Chloroflexota > Limnocylindria > Limnocylindrales > CSP1-4 > CTSoil-043. Next base: position 20,335 of record JADGQG010000002.1, on the reverse strand, counting down.
CCATGCGTCATTACGGATCGTCATGCCGCCCGGACGCCACGATCGAGGACGCCCTCAGCGGACCCGGAAGGGCATGGAAGGCCGTGAATCTCGCAGGCGGTTCAAGGGCCACAGGCCACCCCACCACCTGGCGGGTCGTCGGCCGCGCCCGTGGCGAGATGGCGCGCGTTTTCATGACTCATTCAGGTTCGCCTGCCATACATGGGCCGTGCGCCGACGTGCGTCCTCCGGCGTTCGGCCCGAATCCCCGTGGAGGACTTCAGGAGAGATCGATATGGATTTCGCTCCCACGGAGCAGCCCGATGGACGTCCCGACGGCTCACCCGTAGACCAGCCGGCCAGCCAGCCGGAATACGTGGCGGCGGTTCAGCCCGTCGCGACACCGGCCCGCCGATCGCGTCCGCTGATCGCGGGCGCGATCCTCGCCGGCGCGATCGGCCTGACCGCGATCGCGGTCAGCCTGGCCTCCACGGGCGCGCCGGCGGCTGCGGCACCGGCCGCGGCGAACGCCCAGGGCGTCCTGCTCGGTGCGGACACGGGCACCTGGACCGCGCCGAACGGCGGCACGGCGACCGCGCCGAACGTGACCGGCATGATGGGCAACCGGGACGGCAACGGGTTCGGACCCGGCGCGGGCATGGGTCGCGGCGGGCCCATGGGCGGCCGCGGCACGTTCGGCGCCATCTCCATCACGGCGATCAGCGGAACGAAGCTCGCCCTGACGACCGCTGACGGCTGGACCCGGACGATCGACGCCGCGGGCGCGACCGTCCAGAAGAGCGGCCAGACCGTCGCCCTCTCGACGCTCAAGGTCGGCGACTCGATCGCCTTCGACCAGGCGCGCCAGACCGACGGCACGTACAAGACCACGGCCATCCAGGTCGTGCTCCCGCACGTTGACGGCACGGTCAAGTCCGTGAGCGACTCCAGTGTCACCCTCACGCAGCGTGACGGCACCCAGAAGGTGATTCAGCTTACGACCTCGACCACGTACCAGCTGGCGGGCGCCGCGTCCACCAAGGCTGCCCTGACCGTCGGCGCCGAGGTGAACGTCGAAGGCACCACCGCGACCGGCGGCACGTTCACCGCCACGCTCGTGAACATCCAGCCAGCCCAGGCGGCCGGCACCGTCACCGCGAAGAACCCGACGTCGATCACGGTCAAGTCTCGTGACGGTTCGTCGCTCACGATCAAGGTCGGCTCGACGACCACCTACCAGGTGGCCGGCAAGACGACCGCCGCGCTCGCGGACATCGCGGTCGGCGCAAATGTGATGGCCGAGGGCACCCGGAACACGGACGGGACGTTCTCCGCGAAGGTCGTCCGGGCGTTCGCGGCCGGCTCGGGCTGGGGACCGGGCATCGGACCCATGGGACCCGGCAAGGGCGGTGGTCGCGGGATGCCGTGGTCGCAGGGCACGCCCGGCACGCAGGCCAGCCCTGCCCCCACCGGGACCACGAACTAGCGCCGGATCGCGGCGTCCTTGCGATCGACGGAGACGCGGCCGGCTCGCCGGCCGCGTCTCCGTTCGTTCGGGTCGCGTAGGCTCTGTGGATGATCGACCCCGCCCCCGCCCCCGATCCGAGGCCGCTCGCGCCGGCCGTCGAGGAGGGCAGCTTCGCCTCGCTGGGCCTCGACTCGGCGCTGCTCACGACGCTGGAGGGTCTTGGGTACGAGGAGCCGACGCCGGTTCAGCGCGAGGCGATCCCGCCGCTCCTCGCCGGGCGCGACGTGCTCGCGGAGGCCCCCACCGGGACCGGCAAGACGGCCGCCTTCGCTCTGCCGATCCTTCAACGGCTGGCCGCCGGGGGCGGCCTCGGGCGGGCCGGCGAGGGCCGGACCCTGGCGCTCGTCCTCGTCCCGACCCGCGAGCTGGCGATGCAGGTCGCCGAGGCGGTCCACCGCTACGGGCGCGGCCTGGACGCCCACGTCCTGCCGATCTACGGCGGCCAGGCGATCGGGCAGCAGCTCCGGGCCCTCAAGCGGGGCGTGGACGTCGTGGTCGCGACACCCGGACGCGCGGTCGACCACCTCACGCGCGGCAGCCTCTCGTTCGACGCGGTGGAGGTCGTCGTCCTCGACGAGGCTGACGAGATGCTCGACATGGGCTTCGCGGAGGACCTCGAGACGCTGCTCACGGCAACGCCGCCGGGACGCCAGACCGCGCTGTTTTCCGCGACGATCTCGTCGACGATCGCGCGGATCGCGGCCCGGCACCTCCGGGAGCCGGTCCGGGTGGCCGTCCGCCCCGAGCGGCTATCACGGGAGGAGATGCCCCGTGTCCGCCAGCGGGTCTACGTCGTGCGCGGGGCCGACAAGCTCGCGGCGCTTGCGCGGATCCTGGACCTGGAGGACCCCGCATCCGCGCTCGTCTTCGCGCGAACGCGGGTGGAGGTGGACGATCTCGCCGAGGCGTTGGCGGGCCGAGGCCACGACGCTGCAGCCCTGCACGGCGGGATGAGCCAGGAGCAGCGCGACCGCGTCATGGGCCGCTTCCGCGATGGCGCCCTCGACGTGCTCGTGGCAACGGACGTCGCGGCGCGCGGCCTCGACATCGAGCACGTCTCCCACGTCGTCAACTTCGACGTCCCATCCGATCCGGACATGTACATCCACCGGATCGGACGGACGGGCCGGATGGGCCGCGAAGGCGTCGCGATCACGCTCCTCGAGCCCCGCGAGCACCGTCTCCTTCGCAACATCGAGGCGGCGACGCGCACGAAGCTGGAGCTCGCGACCATCCCGACGGTTGCCGACCTGCGCGAGCGGCGCCTGGAGCTGCTCCAGGCCGGCCTCCGCGAGCGGCTTCTCGAAGAAGGGCTGGAGCGCTACCGCGGCGTGGTGGAGCCGCTTGCCGACGAGTTCGACCTCGTGGAGATCGCGCTCGCGGCGGTCTCGCTCCTCGAAGGCGCGAACGCGCGCGACGTGGAGGAGGTCGAGATCGCACCGGCGACGCTGCCTGTCGATCGCCCACCCCGCCCCGCCCCCCGATCCGGCCGCTCGGGCTCCGCGCCCTGGCCCGGCGGAGCAGGCGGGCCGGCACGGCCGGGTGGCCGGCCGCTGACCGGACGTGGCCCCGTTCCGTCGAATCGAGAGGCTCCCCAGGCGCCGATGTCGAACGGGCGCCGGGCGTCCGGGCCGTGGGTCCGCCTGTATGTCGGTGGCGGCCGCCGCGCCGGAATGCGGCCGGGTGACCTGGTAGGTGCGATCGCGAACGAGGCAGGCCTTCCGGGCTCGGCCATCGGCGCGATCCAGATCGCCGACTCCTTCTCGCTGGTGGACGTGACCGACTCCGCGGCCGATCGCGTCATCGCGGCGCTGCGCGGAGCGACGATCCGGGGTCGCACCTTCGCGGTCCACCGCGACCGCGACGCCTGACCGGCACAACCTTTTCGCATCCGCGGCGCCACTTCTTCGCTCCCGTCCGGGTCTGCGGATGGTAGGATCCCCAAGAGCCCCAGTCAGCTCCTCGTTCGGGGTCCGTCCGCGCCGCCCCGGCGGCAGGATGCATGGACCCGCGATGACCCGACGGGGTATTGAGGAGTCCGCGCATGGCCACCGTCACCTTCGATCACGTCACCAAGAAATTCGGGGACGTGGTCGCCGTCGATGACTTCAACCTGGAGATCACGGACGGTGAGTTCATGGTCTTCGTCGGGCCGTCGGGCTGCGGCAAGACCACCAGCCTGCGCATGGTCGCGGGACTCGAGGACATCACGGATGGCGTGGTTCGCATCGCCGACCGGGTGGTCAACGATGTCCCGCCCAAGGATCGCGACATCGCGATGGTCTTCCAGAGCTACGCCCTCTATCCCCACATGAGCGTGTACGACAACCTCGCCTTCGGCCTCAAGCTCCGGAAGGTCCCCAAGAAGGACATCGACAAGCGAGTCAAGGAGGCCGCGGAGACCATCCAGCTGACGACACTCCTCAAGCGCAAACCGAAGGAGCTCTCCGGAGGCCAGCGCCAGCGCGTCGCGCTGGGTCGGGCGATCGTCCGCGAGCCGGCGGTCTTCCTGATGGACGAGCCACTCTCCAACCTCGACGCCAAGCTCCGGGTCCAGACCCGTGCCGAGATCGCCCGGCTCCATCAGCGCCTCAAGACGACCATCGTGTACGTCACCCACGACCAGGTCGAGGCGATGACAATGGGTCAGCGCATCGCCGTCATGAGCCAGGCGAAGCTCCAGCAGGTCGGCCCGCCGCAGGAGCTCTACGACCACCCCCTGAACAAGTTTGTCGCCGGCTTCATTGGCAGCCCATCGATGAACTTCCTGCCGGTCGAGCTGACGGGCAGCGGCGAGAGCGCGGTGCTCAAGGCCGAAGGCCTCACGGTGCCGCTCCCACCCGCGTTCCGGGACGCCGTCGGGGCGACCACCGGGGGCGGCTTCGTCCTTGGGATCCGTCCGGAGCACCTCGACGTCCACACCACGGACGGACCCGAAGCGAAGGCCCAGGCGAAGGCAGACGTCGTGGAATACCTCGGCAACGAGGAGCTCCTCCACGTCATCGTCGCCGGCGTGGACATCGTCGCCGTCGTCGACTCGGCGCGGAACGTGCACCCGGGCGATATCGTCACGCTCCACATCCCGCTCGACAAGATCCACCTCTTCGACGCGACGAGCGAGGCCTCACTGCTCCGGACCAAGATGCCCGCCGCCAGCTGACGCCATCGCCGGCTGAACCAGCCGCAACGTGACGAGCCGGGCCGCGAGGCCCGGCTCGTCGATTCCGGGCGCATGCCATCATGCCCGGCATGTCCGACCTGCCCGTCGCCCGCCACATCTCGCCCCCGGACCCTGACCCGGCCGAGGAACGGCTCGCAGAGCGCCTCGTCGATTCGACGATCGTCCATCGCGGGCGCTACCTGGAGGTGCGGGTCGAGACGACCGAGCGCGCCGACGGGAGCCGACACCGGCGGGACGTCGTGCGCCATCCGGGCGCCGTGGCGGTCGTCGCGCTCGACGACGCCGGCCGTCTCCTGCTCGTCCGCCAGTGGCGCCAGCCGGCCGGCCGGTCGCTCCTGGAGATCCCTGCCGGGACGCTGGATCGCGACCCAGTAACCGGCGCACTCGAGGATCCAGAGCTCGCATCGCGCCGCGAGCTGGAAGAGGAGACCGGGTACCGCGCCACCAGCTGGGAGAAGCTCGGCACGTTCTGGACGGCGCCCGGGTTCGCGTCCGAGCTGATGCATCTCTACGTCGCGACGGATCTCGTCGCGGCCGGGCACGGCAGGCTGACGCCCGACGTGGACGAAGTGCTCGAGCTGGTCCGGCTTCCCGTTGACGACGCGCTCGCGGCCGCCGAACGGGGCGACATCCATGATGCCAAGACCCTGATCGGCATCCTCCTGCTCGGCCGGCGCCAACGCGGGTGATCCGGGGCTCCACCCGGAGCCCGGGGATCCGCGGGGGCCCGGCCCGAGGACGGCGCCCTACGCGGCGGGTGCTTCTTCCGGCAGGAGCGGCCGGACCAGCAGCGAGAACATCCTGCCGGCCGAAATGAACGGCGTCAGCGAAGTGGCGCGGGCGAGGATTGGCGCGAGCGCCACCGCGTCGGCACCCGCGACGACGCCGACGCGCATGCCGGCGACCCCGGCATCGGGCGTCGCGGGCGTTCCGAACGACGTGAGTGGCGTCGCGAGCGGCCACGTGACCGGCGCCTGCGTGAGTGCCGGGTCGGATGCGACCGGCGCACCGGGACTGACCCAGACCTGGAACGCCGTTGGCGCGTAGAGCGTCGTCGGGGCCGCGGGAGCGCCGAACGTGTCCGCCGGATCGCTGAGGCGGGCAAGGAAGTCGGCCGCCGCCTTCCGCGCCGGCTCGGAGGCGCCCTGGCCGCCGGGCACGCCCATGCCCTCGGCGAGGGCGTTGAAGCGGGTCGTGATCCGCGTCCCGTTCTGGACGATCACGAAGACGGTGTCCGGCGCATCGGCGATGCCGACCGCCGGATAGTACGCGTCGGTTCCGGTGAGGCCGGCGGCCGCGGCCGCGGCTAGGATCGCCCTGGCGCCGTCGGATCCGACGCTCCGGACCTGGAACGGTGCGACGAGGCGCCCCGGATACTCCATCGTGACGGGGGCCGGGCTGATGATCCGACCGTCGGCGTACACGGCCACGATCGGCGGCTGGGCGAGGCGGACGAACGGGGCGACGAAGCCGCCCTCGTGGGCAACCCGCAGGACGAGCTGGCTCGATGCGGGCGAGGGCGCGGGGGACCCGCCGGGCGCAGCGCTTCCCGGCGGCGACGTGGTCGCCCCGGGCCCGCCGCCGGCCGAGGTGCAGGCGCCGACGAGGAGGGCAGTCGCGACCACCGCGGTGACGGGATTGAAGCCGTTGAGGTGCATGGGGCGCTCTCCTGGCGGGCGTCGGGAAGCGGGGATTCCGACGGGATGTCGGATCTGGACAGCACGAAGACGTGGCCGCGGTGTGCCCGGTTCCGCCCGTGCGGTGTCCGCGGATCGCTGACCTCAGGCGGCGCCAGGACCGAGCCGCCCCAGGCCGCCCCGATAGAGCCGGCTGTCAGGAGCGAGGGCGACGGCCAGACGAAGGTGCGTCCGGCCCTGGGCCCGGCGGCCCAGGCGGATCAGGCTCCGGCCCAACGCGTAGTGCGCGTAATGGTTCGACGGATCGATCTCGAGGAGCGCCTCGAACGTTTCCACGGCGCGCTCGACCTGGCCGCTCATGAACAGCGCCCGCCCGAGCGGCTCGAGGATGGAGCCCTTGGCCGGCTCGATGGCGGCTGCGCGAGCGAGGACCACCGCCGCCTGCGCAGCGTGCCGTTTGGCGAGCAGGCCCGTGCCCCGCTGGAGCAACTCGTAGGCGCCCTCGTGATCCGGCGTCGGGCCGCCCGCTGGCTCCATGTCGGGACTGGACGGACTCACGCTGCGGTCAGGCCTCCGCTACGGCTCGACAGGTGACCGCTCGCTCCAGGTCGTCGGCCGCCTCCAGCAGGAGCCGCCGCAGGGCAGGAAGACGGTCGCCCTCGGCCGCGGCGAGCGTCCGGGCGCGCGCCACGATCTCCGGTTCCACGCGGTAGGTCGGGAAGAGGCGGGCAACGTAGGTGTTCGAGAAGGCGTTCTCATGGCCGGCCACGACGCCGGGGACGGCCGCGAAGAACGCGTCCACAGCCTCGTCGCGCGTCAGGACGTCGCGGGCAAGGGCGGGAGCGTCGGACGGCATGCTCGGCACCTGGGGGTGTGCCTCAGGCGTCGGCGCGCCAGGCAGCCAGGTCGACGGGCTTGAGCCGCGGGCTTGGCGTGACGCCCGGGATCCGGCCCCGCTTCGCGATCGGGCGGCCGTCGATCTCCTTGATGTCCCCCGTGAAGTCGATGGGACTCGCCCCGCTGATGTAGCTCCCCACGGCGAAGTTGTCGGCCGGGGCGCCCTGCTCCTTGAAGTATCGGATGCGATCCGGGGTGAGGCCTCCCGAGACGACGATGATGACGTGGCCGTGGCCCGCCTGGTTCAGCCGGGCCCGAATCTCCTTGACGAGGTCGGCCGTGACCCGGCCGCGCTCGGACGGCGTATCCAGGCGGATCCCGTAGAGCTTGTCACCCAGGGCGTCGGCGACGCGGAGCGCCTCTTCCGCCTCGTCCTTGAACGTGTCGACCAGGACGATCCGCGGCACGTCCGCCTCCAGGTCGCGATCGAAGGCCTGCGCCGCGCGGACCGTGTCGCCGACGATCAGGACGAGCGAATGGGGCATCGTGCCGGTGGGGTTGAGGCCGGCCAGCCGCGCCCCGGCCGGCGTCGACGCCCCGACGCAGCCGCCCACGATCGCAGCGTAGTCCAGCACGTCCGTGACGTCCGGGTGGACGTGGCGGGCGCCAAAGCTGATGACCGGCTGGGGGGCGGCGGCCTCCACGCATTCGTGGGCCGCGGTGGCCCAGCCGGTGGCCTGGGCCATCATCCCGAGGATCGCCGTCTCGTAGAGGCCGAACTGGCGGTACCGGGCGCGGATGCGGAGGACGACTTCCTTGGACGAGAAGGTGTCGCCGTCGTCGAGCCCCTCCACCGCCACCTCGGCCGGGTCCGCATGCTCCAGGGCGTACGCGAGCAGATTCTTCGCCTCATCGATCCCGCACAGGATGCCGGCCCCGCGGCTGAATACCTCCATGGCCACGATGGGGTCCAGCCCCTCGCGTTCCATGATCCGTCGGGCGCGATCGAAGTAGACATCGGCGGACTCGCCGGACAGGATCTCGTTGGAGGGGCGGTGCGGCTTCAGTCGCATGCGGTGCGGGTCACGGCTGCGGCGCGGCTCCTGGCACGGCGGATGGCGCGAAGGGAACGGAGCCGGGCAATGTTGGCCCGGATTCCGCACTGCTCGGGAGTGTACAGCCTCCACGGGCCGGCCCCAGGGCAGAGCGCCTGCGCGGGCCGACCCACGCACACCGACGGGCCGGTCACCGCGGCCCCGCGAGCTCTCCGAGCCGGTCAGCGTATCGTTCCAGGAGGTCCGCCTGGCGGCCGACCCGGGCGCCCGGGTCCGGGACCCGCCCGCCGATCCAGATCCACTCCGCGGTCTCCTCGAGGAGCAGGTCGCAGATGGCGAGGAGCCGCGCGATCCCGAGGCCGAGCGCGTCACGGTCAAGGCGTCCCGGCGGGATCTCGACCGCCGCGATCGGGCGGTCATCGGTGGTCAGGCTGAACTTGACGAACGGGAACTCGTCGTTCCAGCGCAGCATCTTCCGGTATGACCTGCGCAGCCCGTCACCGATCGGCGGCGCCACGTGGAGCCAGACGAACGCGCCGACGCCCGGGTCCAGGACGACCGTCACGGGTATGTCGAAGCGGCGACGGCCGTCCAGCCGGAGATCCCATGAGCTGATCCCCTCGAGGTCGATCCGCTTCACGGGGCCGAGCCGCAGCTCGGCGAGCCAGGCCTCGACGGTCCGTGCGTCGGGGCCGGCAGGGCCGCTCAGTCGGCCCTCGACCCGCGCCGACCGGTCGCGGCGCCTCCGGGTCCGGTCCCCGCCTCGGCGGCGTGGCCGGCGGCCTTTGCCGGGTCCGCGGGGGCGCCCTGCCGGCTGCGTCCGCGACCCTCGCGGCGCAGGATGGTGGCACCGGACTCGACGGTTCGGCCCGCGAAATCGGTGGCCCGGACGTTCGCGTCGACTCGCACGTTGCGGCCAATCCGCACGCCGCGCGGGATGACGGCCTGCTTGCCGATGATCGTGATCCCCGTGTTGAGGTGGCTGGGCGTGAGGCGATTCGGGGCGCCGAGGTTGGTCCCCTCCCCGACGATCGCGCCCGGCCCGACGGTGACCTCCTTGTCGAGGATCGCACGGTCGACGATCGCGCCCGGCCGGATCACCGAGTCGAACATGACGATGGAGTCGCGCACGACGGCGCCGACCCCGACCACGACACCCGGCGACAGGACGGAGTTGACGACCATCCCCTCGACGAGGCATCCGTGCGAGATCAGGCTCCGGTGGACCTGGGCGGTCGCCCCGATCTTGCCCGGCGCACGCTCCTCGGAGCGAGTGTGGATGAGCCACTCGCGATCGTAGAGGTCAAGGTCCGGCCGATCCTCGAGGAGGGCCATGTTGGCCTCCCAGTAGCTCTGAATCGTCCCGACGTCCTGCCAGTAGCCATCGAAGCGATAGCCGTAGACGCGCGCCCCGCCCTTGATCATTTCCGGGATCACGTCGCCGCCGAAGTCGGAACGGGACTCGGAGAGCCAGCGGCGCAGGGCGCGCTTGCTGAACACGTAGACGCCCATGCTCGCAAGGTCCGACTTCGGCTGCTTCGGCTTCTCCGTGAAGTCCGTGACCCTGCCCGTCTCGTCGACCGCGAGGATGCCCATGCGAGTGGCATCCGAAAGCGGCACGCGGCGGACGGCCAGCGTGACGTCCGCGCGCTTGCGGCGATGGAACGCCACGAACGGCTGGTAGTCCATCTTGTAGACGTGATCCCCGGCGAGGATCACGACCGTATCCCCGGCCGCCTGGTCCAGCACGTTCAAGTTCTGGAGGACCGCGTCGGCCGTGCCCCGGTACCAGTCGCTCTTGCCGCGCCCGATGTAGGGCTGCAGGAGCCGGACCCCGCCCGTGTTCCGGTCCAGGTCCCACGGCCGCCCCTGGCCGATGTGATCGTTGAGCGAGCGCGGGTTGTACTGCGTGAGGACCACCACGTTGTCGATGTCCGAGTTGACGCAGTTGCTCAGCGCGAAGTCGATGATCCGGTACTTGCCACCGAACGGGACGGCCGGCTTGGCCCGCTTCTCCGAGAGGATCGAGAGGCGAGCACCTTCGCCGCCCGCGAGGATCACCGCCATGGTCCGCTTCATGCACTCATCCTCGTCGCGACGGGGAGGGGATCCGGGGATGCGCTCCGGGCGATCGTAGCACTGGCGCCAGCCCGCGGCGACCCCGGGACGGAGGCGTCCTGCCGGCCCCCCGCCAGCGCCGCGCCGGCCTCAGACGAAGAGGCGCGGGTTGACGAAGTCGCCGTTGTACTGGATGCCCCAGTGGAGGTGCGGCCCGGTGGTATTGCCGGTCATCCCGACGTACGCGATGACCTGGCCCGCCTTCACCGAATCCCCGGCGGCGACCGCCGGCCCGTGGGCGCCGTTGTCGACGTGGGCGTACCACGAGAGCAGGTTGTCGCTGTGGGCGATGATCACGATCCAGGCTTTCGGATATGGGTCGTATGGGTTCGGGCCCGCGAAGAGCACCACGCCGTCGCCGGCCGCGTGGATCGGCGTATACATCGGGGCGGCGATGTCGATGCCCTGGTGGAAGTGCGGACAGCCTCCGATTGCCGGCTCCCAGACCACCCCGGTGCAGCCGAACTCCTGGGTGATCACCCCTCCGAGCGGCCAGATCAGGGTGCCATTGAAGGCCGACGGCACGTTCCCGAACTGGCGCTGGCGCTCCAGGAGCGTGGCGATCTGGGCCGCGATCTCCCGCTGGGACTTTGCGTCGGCGGCCAGGGCCTGCTTGGCCGAGGCCGCGTTCTTCGCGATCTTCGCCCAGGTCGTGCGCTGGATGGCGAGCTGGCGCGCCGTCGCCGCCTGGAGCACCGCGAGGCGCGCATTCGCGGCCCGCAGGTCGGCCATCTGCCCGTCGAGCTGGCCCTTCTGGGCCAGCGTCTCCTGCCGCAGCTCGTCCTTCGCGGCCCGTGTCTCAACGAAGAGCGCGTGGAGCGCATCGAGGGCCTGCTGGTCCTGCATGATCCGCGCCGCCATCGCCTGGTCCTGGCCGCCGAGGTCCAGGTAGGAGCCGACATCCTGCAGGACGTCGGCGATCGAGCCCGCCGCGAGCAGCTGCTGGACGATCGGCGTGCGGTCCGTCCGGTACGCCTCGCGAACCCGCGCGGCCAGCATCGCCTTCCGATCCGCAAGCTCCTGTGCCTTCTGGGTCTGTTCCTGGCCCAGCGCGACGACCTGGCGGTCCAGGAGGCCCAGCTGCCCAACGAGATCCGTGTAGACGGCCTGGACCGCCGCGATCTTCGTGGTCATGCCGGAGATCAGCTTCTTCGTCGCGGCGAGGTCCGCGTTGATGCCGCCGAGCGCCTTGCTGGTGGACGCGATGTCCGACGCGAGGCCAGCCTGGAGTCCCTGCAGGCGCGCAACCTCGGCTTTCTGATCAGCGATCTTCTGCTGAAGCGCCTGTTGGCGAGCCTGGGCGTTGGCAAGATCGTCGCCGCTGACGCGCGGCGGCGCGGCAACACCGACGACGAGCGGGATAACGAGGAGGAACGCGAGCAGGCGACCGGCAACCCTGGGCCGGGCCCGAACGGCGGCGCGGATGGCGGCGGCCGGCCCCCGGCGCGGGCTCCAGCCGGCGGCGCGCCCCGTCGCGGGCGCGAGGGGACGAGGCTCGGGAAGCTCCGCGGCCATGCGGGGAACGTTGCGATGGCGTCGCATCAGGCAGGCGTCGGCATCTTCGTGCGGGTAGCTCCGTTGTGGCGGACCTCGCGGCACGCCGTGGCGGGTTGCGGACCCGCCGGTGATGTCGCCGTCCGAAGCGGGCACAACCTCAGGGACGACCCGGCACCCTGATGGTACTCCCATCGCACCAGCTCGCCGGCGGGCCGGTGGTCCCGGGATGGATGGGCCGAGCGTACTGGTCGCGTCAGAGGCGGACGAGGACTGCCCAGAAGGCGCCGATGATCAGGAACGGCCCGAATGGGATGTATGCTCGGAGGGTCACACGGCGCAGGACGAGGAGGACGCCGATGACAGCGCCGGCCGCGAGCGCGCCGACCACGAGCCCGGCGATGGAGCGGGCGAGCCCGGTCAGCAGGCCCACCGAGACCAGCAGCTTGAGGTCCCCGATCCCGATCGCGCCCGTTCCGAATGGGATCGAGATGGCGAAGAGGAAGCCCGGGATTGCGAGCGCGGCAAGGACGGCCCAGCCGAGCTGTCCGGCAACGAGCGGGTTCAAGCCGGCGACGGCCGCGATCAGGGTGACCCCGATCAGCGGAAGCGTGACGAGGTCGGGCAGGAGGCGTTGGTCCAGGTCCGTGGCAAGCAGGAGCGTGAGCGCCAGGAAGTAGCCGCCGAAGAGGAGTACCTGCCCGAGGTCGGTCACGCGAAGGGGCAGGGCGGCGAGCGCCACGGCGCCGAGCAGCGGGACGACGAGCGTCCTCCAATCGACCGCCCGCGCGCGGCCATCCTCGTGGGCGGGCCAGCGTGCCCCGATCCGGTCGGCCACGAGGCCCCAGGCCGCGCCGGCGACGCCGAGGATGACCGCCAGCGAACGCTCGTCAACGGTCAGCCCGCCGGCCTCGAACGTCGTCATCGCCGCGGGACCGGCATGGCACGCCGCGGGACGCCGGGGACGCGCGTCGTCGCGCCGGACCGCCGGCGGGTCAGCGTGCGCCCGCCAGCGCCAGCTCGACGAGCGTCGCCGTCGCGACGCCGGTCGCACCATGCGGCGCCCATGCCGTCGGCTTGCGGTAGTAGCCGGACCCGGCGATGTCGAGGTGGATCCACGGGACCGAGACGAACTGGCGGAGGAAGAGCGCGCTCTTGATGAGCCCGGCCTCGGTCGAGCTCGAGTTCACCATGTCGGCGGTCCAGCTGTCCATCTCGGGCCAATACTCGTCGACCAGGGGCAGCTGCCAGAATCGCTCGCCGGCCCGTGCGGCCGCCGCCGTGAGCTCGTCGTACCAGGATTGCGGGTCCCCGAATGCGCCCGTGACGAGGTGCCCGAACGCCCGTGCCACGGCGCCCGTGAGCGTCGCGACGTCCACGACGTGGGTGGCACCCAGGTGCTCCGCGTAGGTCATCGCGTCGCCCAGGATGAGCCGGCCCTCGGCATCGGTGTTGATGATGTCGACGGTCTTTCCGTTCATCGCCCGTACCACGTCTCCGGGGCGGGACGCACCCGGGCCGGGCATGTTCTCGACCGCGGGCGCGATCGCAAGGAGCGGGACGCCGGGAGCCAGCCTGGCGGCGGTGACGGCGGCCGCGAGCACCGTGCATGCCCCGGTCTTGTCCATCTTCATCTCTTCCATCCGGTCGGAGGACTTGATGCTGATGCCGCCGGAATCGAAGCAGACGCCCTTGCCCACGAATGCGAGCCGCCGCCCAACGGCATCCGTCTCGCCCTCGGCGCCGGAGCGGAGGACGATCATCCGGGGCGGATTCGCGCTCCCCTGCCCGACCGCCAGGAACATCCCCATCCCGAGCTCAGCGGCGCGTTTCTCGTCGAGCACGTCCACCCAGAGGCCGTGTTCCGCGGCGAGGGCGCGGGTCTCGTCCGCGAGGACCTGCGGGCTGACGTCGTTCGCGGACCGGTTCGCAAGGCGCCGGGTGAGGTTCGTGCCCTCGCCGATCACCGCGCCCCGCTCCGCGGCACGCGTCGCGGCGGCTGCGCTGGCCGTCCCCGGGACCACGAGGATCAACTCGTCGAGCACCGGCGGCCCCGCCTCGGCAGCGGCATCGCCCGTGCGATAGAGCGCCGCGGGGTCGAAGCTGCCTTCCACGACGCCGCGGGTGATCAGCTCAGCGGCCGCCTCCGCCCCTCCGTCCAGCGAGGTCGCGATCGCCCCCAGCCAGACGGCCAGGCGGCGCACCGGTCGGCCGGCCAGGCGCCGCTGGATCGCGGCCCCAAGGCGCACGACCGTCTCCCGATCCAGGGCGGCCGCGGGCCCGGCCGCAATTGCCAGGAGGCGCCCGACGGGAACCTCGCCGGCGGCCGCGAGGACGCTCGCGTAGCGCTCGGAACGGAGCTCGCGGAAGCCCGCCAGCACGTGCAGCTCGCCGCCGGTGCGGCGGTCGATCTCGCCCAGCTCACCCTCGAAGGTGGGCTCGCCGGCGAAGGGGAGGGCGAGGACGTCGGCGGAAACATTCCACGGCTGATCGGAGACGACGCGCAGCAGCATCGAGGTGGGGCTCCTGGGGGCACGAATTGGGCGACGCTGAGCGTCGGGAATCGGCCTCAGTCTAGCGCGGGCGAGGCGCCCGGGGCGGCCTGCGCGGCGGCGGCGGCCAGCGCGTCGAGCAGCCGGCCCCGTGCCTCCTCGATCGCGATGACGGCCTGGTTGAGGCCGCCGCGGGCCACGTCGCCGAGGATCACGACGAGCGCGCGAGTGTCCCCCGGCAGGTTGGCCCGCGCGGTCTGCTCGCGCTGGGCTGCCGCCCGAACCTTGGCCGTGACGCGGGTCGGGGAGGCGAGGACGGCCGCCCAGAGGTCGCCGACCGCGGTGTCGTAGGTCGCATTTCGATCGATCCAGGTGTCGAGGGTGCTCGTGTCGATCCGCGTCGCGAGCTGGTCGCGGACCTTCCTCGCCGAAGCCAGCTCCGCCTGGGCATCCGCGAGCGTCCGGATCGCCGCAGCGTAGTTCCCCGCTGCCCCCTGCTGGACAGCCTGGCCGGCGATGCGGTCATGGGCGGCCAGGTGCTCGGTCAGCTCGATGGCCGGGACCGAGCCTGCAGCGAGGCGCGCCCAGTCATCGTCGAGCGCATCGACGGCGGGCAGCGCGGCCGCCAGGGTTGCGTACCGGGCGAGCGTCGCCGGGCCGAACCGAGCGGCCGCCGCCGCGTCGAGGCCCGGCAGCGCGGCGAGCCGCTCGCGAAGGGCGCGGGCGGAGGCCGCGATCGTGCTGATCTGCGTCTCGCCGGCGCTGATCGCCGCCTGGAGGCTCGTCGCGTCGCGGGCGACGAGGGCGGTGAGCGCGCCGCGTCCCTGGCCGGCCAGCGCATCCACCTGGTCGGAGAGCGTGCGGAGGTCGGCGGTCGCCGCGTCAAGCCCCGGGGCGATCTCCCGGTCGGCAGCATAGGTGAGCTCGGGCCGGGCTCCCGTCGTGGGCAGGTGGTCCAGGCCGCCGACGATCCCGGCGGAGCCGAGCGCGATGACGACCGCGGCGACGAGCCATGCGAGCATGAAGGACGAATGACGGAGCAACGGACCTCCCGGCCAGGCGTGGACCGCCGGCGTCACGCCACCGGCATCGGCCCCTGCTGCGCCTTCCGACGACGCAGGTACTGGAGCTCACCCTCCATTCTGCGCGGAATGAAGCCGAATGCCGAGTGCACGCCGTCGAGCGGCCCGACGTTGTCGAGGGCGAGCTGGCGGAGCTGGTCCGTGGCAACCGGGAATGGCAGGTGCACGGCCTCGGCGGCGCCCGCGACGAGCTTGATCAGCGGCACCGGCATCGGGATGATGGCGCGGCGCCGGCCCATGCCGCGGCAGACCTCCGCGGTGATCTCGCGGTAGGTCCAGGTGCGCGGCCCACCCAGCTCGAAGGCGTGCCCCACCGTCTCGGGCCGTTCCAGCGACAGGCGCAGGCAGAGCGCGAGGTCGCCGACGTGGAGGGGCTGGAAGCGGCTCTTCCCATCGCCCGGCACCGGAACGATCCCGGGCGAGAGGCGCACGAGGTCGGCCACGATATTGAAGAACCCGTCGCCCGGGCCAAAGAGCAGCGAGGGCTTGAGGATGGTCCAGTCGAGTCCGCTCTCCGTCACCGCCCGCTCGGCACGCGCCTTCGACTTCGCGTAGTGCAGCTCCTCGCGATCGACCACGCCGAGCGCGCCAAGATGGACGAGGCGCCGGACTCCGGACGCCTGCATCGCCCCGATGAGGTTGCGCGTCCCGTCGAGGTTGACCTCGAGGAGCTGCTTGCCGCCGTTCCAGTCGCGCGGGAGCGCGACGAGATGGACCACGGCGTCGACGCCGACGAGCGCCGCGGGCAGGGTCGCGGGGCGGTCCACGTCGCCGGTGCGCAGCTCCACGTTCGCGACCAGGGCCGCGGGGAGCCGCCGGGTGACCTTGTCGCCGGCCCCGGAGGAGCGTACGAGCGCAACGACCCGGTGCCCCGCGCCAAGGAGCTCGGGGAGCAGGTGGCTTCCGACGAAGCCGGAAGCTCCGGTGACAAGGATGGTCGTCATGACGGTGTCCCTCCGGCGGATGGTGGTGGGTCGGTCACTCGTACTCCGGCCATGTTGGGTCAGACGGCCGCGGGGCGGATCGCCGCCGGGCGGAATGCTTCCAGTGCAGCGGCGAGGGCCGCCGCATCGACCGCGACGGCAATCGGCCGCCGCTCGGCCGGGAGTGCGTCGACGTCGGCGCGAGACGAGACGCCGGTCAGCATCAGGATGCACGGGATCCCGATCGCGACGGCCGCGGCGAGGTCGGTGGCGATTCCGTCGCCGATCATCACCGCGTCGCCCACCGGAATCCCGGCGACCCGGGCGGCCATCTCCAGGAGGAGTGGCGCGGGCTTGCCGATCGAGACCGGGACGATCTCGGCGCCTGCCTCGACCGCGGCGACGATGCTTCCGGCCCCGGGGCGGTTGCCTCGTTCGGTGGGGTAGACCGGGTCGCGGTTGGTGGCGATGAACCGGGCACCGTGCCGGACGCAATCCACGGCGACGGTCAGCTTCTGGTACGTGAACTGCGGGTCCAGCCCGACGACGACCGCGTCCGGGGCGCCGGCGGCATCCCAGCCGTTGAGCCCCTCGCGGGCGTGGAGGCTCGCGGCGTGCGCGGCGGTGACGACGTCCAGGCCCACGTCCCGGCACTCGCGCTCCAGGCCGCCGGCGCCAACCACCAGCACGCGGCGAACGCCGTCGAGGCCGGCGAGGTAGAGCGCCGTCGCCCGCGCCGAGCTGACCACGCGGTCGGGGGTCACGGGCGCGCCCATCCCGCCGAGCCGCGCCACGTAGTCGGCGCGGTAGTGCATGGAGTTGTTCGTCACGTATACGACCGAGTCGCCGACGGCCGCCCGGGCGGCCAGGACGTCGGCCACGCCGGGAACGGGCGCCGCACCGCGGTAGACGACGCCATCGAGATCGACGAGGAGGAGCATCACGGGCAAGGGTAGCGGGTTCGGGGCCGGGCCTCGGTCGGCGGCGGGCCTGTCGGCGTTCCTCCGTCCGCGGCGTACCATCAGGAGATGCCGCGCACTGCCGATCCGCTCGCCGGGATGACCCGCCTCCTCGTGGACGGGACGAACCTGCTCCATGCCCTGGGTCGGGCGGATGGCCCGCTTCCGCCCGCGGCCGTGGTCGGGCGGCTTCGCGCGCTCGTGCCGGCTGGCGTCCAGGCGACTGTCGTGCTCGACGGGACGCCCGCGCCCGGCGCGATCGATCGCCGCCTGACCTCCGGGATCGAGGTCCGCTATTCGGGCAAGCGGCCAGCGGACGCGCTCCTCGTCGAGCTCGCCGGGATGGCCCCGGCGACGACCCTCATCGTGACGGATGACAACGCGCTGGCGACGTCGCTCCGCCGCTTCGGCGCCCGAACGGTCCGAAACGGCTGGATGGCCGACCAGCTCGGGCGACAGCGCCTCGAATCACCAGCCGCGGGTCGCCCCAGGCCGCCGGCGCGCGGACCCACCGAGACGACGGGCGACGAGGATCCGCCGCGGCCTGGCTGGAATCCCGGGCGCGGCGCCACGAAGAAGACGGGCAACCCGAAGCGGGGCCGGCCGCCCGGCTGAGATGCCGGGGCGCTGGTCGCACCACGTCTTCGGGCGGGGACCGGGCGGTGAGGCGGCGATGGCGAGACCGGCGATCGCGCTGCGCAGCGGCATGCGGATAGAATGCCGCCCGTGAGCGGCGATCTCGCGACGAGCATCCAGCAGGGGTGGACGGGTTTCCTCGACCTCGTCTCGAAGGTCGTGAACCCCGACTGGGGTGCGCTCGTCGCCCTGATCCCGCTGCTGATCGCGCCGCTCGTCGCGCTGCTCCTGCTCGCCATGCTCGGCCGCTGGACCGTCTTCGGGCTCCTCAAGCCGCGCGCGAAGGTCCGCCACGTCGAGGGCGCGCGAGCGATGGAACGCGACGGGGACGGCCTCCTCGCGCCGCCGGTCGGGGCGCCGTTCAGCCTCAGGACGGGGCTCGTCTACCCGTTCGGCACGGCCCGCACGGACGACGGCGAGGATCTCGCCGTGATCTGCCCGTTGTGCCGGGTGGAACGGTTCGCCCAGATCACCACGTGCGGCAACTGCGGCCTGGTCCTGAACGTGAGGCGCGGCATCGAGATCGCGCGGCCCGCGGGCCCGCCGCCCGGCGGCGCGGCGATCGCCTGACATGGCAACGGGCTCGTACTACCTCTACGTCGTCGCCGGGATCCTGCTGGTCGGGGCCTTCGCCGCCCACGTGGCCCACACGGTCCTCCTGGCCAGCGGCCGCCGGCTCGCGGCGGTGCTGGCGCCTCGCAGCGTGCCCGCGTTCGCGGGGGTGGTCGGGGGCAGCTTCGTCGAGGGGATGGAGCTCGGCGATGGCGAGGGCTCCCCAGGCAGCGCCGCCGGCCCGTTCGCGATCGGCCTGGCCTGGGCTGCGTTCGGGCTCCTCGCCGGCGCGCTCCTCCTGCGCGGGATCGTCGTGGGCCGCGGCCCCTGGGGCAGCCTGTACGAGTTCAGCGTCGCGTTCACGACCGCGATCGTCGGCGGCTACCTCTTCTTTCAGCGCCGCTACCCGGTCCGCGCGCTGGGCTTCCTCCCCCTCGGCCTGTCGCTCGCGCTCTTCCTCTACAGCTGGACGCTGCCGAACGCAATCGAAACGCTCGTGCCGGCGCTCCAGAACCCACCGCTCCTGACGATCCACGTGGGCTTCGCGATGCTCAGCTACGGCATCTTCGCGATGAGCTTCGCGGCCGGCGTGGGCTACCTGGTCCAGGAGAAGCGGCTGGCGGACGGTCGAACTGTCGATCGGTTCGCGTGGCTGCCCACGCGGGACGTTCTCGACGCCGTCGCCTACCGGGCGGTGATCATCGGCTTTCCCGTGTTCGCCACGATGATCGTGCTCGGCAGCTGGTGGGCGTCCATCGCCTGGAGCCGCTACTGGGGCTGGGACCCGAAGGAGACCAGCGCGCTCGTGACGTGGCTCGCGTATGCCGTCTACCTGCACCTTCGCAACCAGAGGGGCTGGCGCGGTCGGCCGGCCGCGATCGTCCTGGTGGTCGGCTTCGGGATGGTCCTGTTCACGCTCTTCGGGAACCTCTGGTTCAGCGGCCTCCACTCCTACAGCGGCCTGAGCTGATCTCGACCGGCGCCCGCCCCTGATCGGCGAGGCCTGTACCGCACGCCCGTTCTGTTTGTCGTGTCCGGCGTCTGGCCGGCTGCGGCACGCCCGGCCGGGCGGCGGCCGTCCACGGGACGCCCCCAGTCTGTCCACCGCGGCGGGCATGGTTGTCCACGTACGGATCCAAGAAACGCAACATGCTGTGGTGTCTGCCGCCTCAACACCACAAGATGTAGTGGTTTGGGCATTGACGCGACCCGGGCTGCGACGTACAGTCTGGGGACCGCTCGCCGCCCGGCGAGCCCCCGCGAGGAGCCCTCGGGGAGGCCTGGACCGGGCGTGTGGTGGGGCGACGGACGGTCAACCGGCATACCACGCCGGGACCGTCGCAGCTACGGAGGAGCGCCGGCAGCACCGCCGGCAGGACCCGCGGCGGGGGGACCGCCGGTTCGGTGAGGAGCAGCGCAGAGATGGCACGAACCGCACACGAGGTCGTCCGGGTGATGGCGCAGGACGGGAGCCGGCGGAAGGGTCGCAAGGCCGCCAGCGCAGCGCCGGTCGGCGCGGAGACCGGCGCGCCGGACCTCGTCGGCACCGCTGCTGTCAAGGCCAACGCCGAAGCCGCGTTCGGCGCCGCCCAGGCGCTGAAGGATGAGGCGGACCGCGCCGCGCGCGCCGCGATGGACGCGCTCCGCTTCACGGGCGATGGTGTGCGCGGGCTCACCTTCGAGCGCCGCTGGACCCGACCCGGCGTTCATCCCTACGACGAGATCGCCTGGGAGATCCGGACGGCCGCCATCGGCAACGAGTCCGGCAAGCTCGTCTTCGAGCAGAAGGACGTGGAGGTCCCCGCCTTCTGGAGCCAGATGGCCACGAACGTCGTCGTCAGCAAGTACTTCCGCGGCCACCT
>JADGQG010000035.1 GCA_017882025.1 Chloroflexota bacterium | reverse complement strand
CGCCAAATGCGACCGCGGCGCAACCCATCCGCACCCCCACGTCACGGTCGGCGCGATGGGCCCGCCGCGGCACAGCCTCCACCATCCTGACACGCGGTCGCTCACGGGAAGACGCCCGGATGGCAGCGGTGGATGAAGGAGACGAGATGGCGAGCACTCCGGCCCCGGAGATGAAACGGACGCTGAGCCTCACCGGTCTGACGGTGAACGCGATGGCGCTGATCGCGCCCGGCGCGTTTCTCTGGACCACCTTCCAGTCGCAGTCGCTCCAGTCGAGCGGCGGAGCATCGACCGCGTACGACATGGTCCCGGGCCTGGTGTTCGCCCTCATCCTCGCGTTCCTGACCGCATGGAGCTACGGGGAGCTCTCGAACCTGTACCCGTCCGCCGGGGCCGGATCCTCGTACTACTTTGCGGAAGCCGCGTTCCTCGAGCGTGAAGAGGCCGTTCACTACAAGTTCGCGCGCCTGGCGAAGTTCGTGGTCGGGTGGATCTCCCACCTCTACTACTGGATCTACCCGGGGATCATGGTCGCCTTCACCGGGATCCTCGCGGTCTACATCCTTGGGCTCTTCGGGGTCACCCTGACGACGCCCTTCGAGATCGGCCTCGTCTTCGTGTTCGCGGCCGTCACCGGAATGATCGCGTTCCGCGGTATCTCCGGCTCGACCATGACGGCGATCGTGATCAACGTGATCCAGCTCACCGCGCTGGTGGCCGTCAGCGCCCTGGCGATCGTCTTCCGGCTGACCCATCCCGATCTCGCATACGCGCACAAGGACCTCGTATCCGTCGTCCTCCCGCACAATCTCACCAACGTCCTCTTCCAGGGCACGATCGCGATCCTGCTGCTGGTCGGGTTCGAGTCCGTGACCGCGCTCGGCGCCGAGGCGAGGAACCCGAAGCGTGACGTACGCCGAGCGGTCCTCCTGTCCCTCGCGATCCAGGGGATCTTCGCCTACATCATCCAGTACGTCGCTGCCAACTTCGCGGTCAGCGATGCGCTCACGACGACAGTCACGGACGCCTCCGGCGCCACCAGCACCGTCACCGGCTATGCGGCCACCGCGGCCTCGAGCGCGCCGATCGGCGACCTGGTCCGGTTCATCGGCGACACGATGCTCGGCGGAACGGGGACGGCGCTCGCGCTGATCCTCGCCGGGACCGTCCTCGTGGCGCTCATCGGCACGACCCTCGCCTGCCTCAACACCGGCGTGCGGATCACCTACGTGATGGGCCGCGACCGCGAGGTTCCGGGCCTCCTGGGGCTGCTCCATGGCAAGTATGCGACCCCGCACTACGGGATCCTCATCCTGGCCGCGATTTCCGGCCTCCTCGGCGCCTACGGCGTCCTGAGCGCCGACAACCTGCTCCAGATCATCCTGGCCTCCAACGTTGGGACCTTCCTCGTCTACGGGATGACCAACTTCCTTGTCATGATCGCGTTCTGGGCACGCCCGGAGCGCTCGGCCCTCAAGCACATCCTCGTGCCGGCCCTCGGGTTGCTCGCCAACCTGGCGCTCCTCGGCGCGATCCTGGTCATGAGCATCTCGTCCGGCGGGACAACCCAGACGGACACGCTGATCGCCCTTGGCGTTGTCGCCGCGTGGATCGTGGCGGGGGCGGTCTGGCTGGCCGTCAACTCGCGGGCGGCAGGCCGGCCGATCCTCGTCGGCCGTTCCGGCAGCACGCCCGTTGAGATGGCCGGCTGAGCCCGACCGCGACCGTGGCCGGCCCGACCGGCAACCGCCCGCAATCCTTGGCCACGACGACGGTGCCCTCCGCGGCGCCGCCGTCGTGGGCCGCCGACGTTTCGATTGCGGCGTCGGACGTCGAGCAGCTGCGCCTTCGAGTCGCGGTCCTTTCGGTGGTCGGGCCCGTCCGCGAGACGAACGAAGACCACCTGGGCTGGTTCGACGCGGCAGGCCTGGACCTCGCCGGGACGCCGGGAGAAGAGGTCCGGTCCGTCGCGCTCGGCGGCCCGGCCGTTGGCCTGATGATGGCTGACGGCCTGGGCGGGCACGGTCGCGGCGACCTCGCCAGCCGCACTGCGACCCGGATCGTCCTGCAGGCGTTGGCGGCGGCGCCGCGGCCGGGCCTGGGCGAGGTCCGCGCGGCCCTCGAGCTGGCGAACGGCGCGCTCCTCGCCGGCGAGCTCGATGGGGCGTCCGATCACCGCCCAGGCCCACAGACGACGGCAACCGTGCTCGTCTTCATGGACGACTCGGTCCAGATCGCCAACGTCGGGGACACGCGCCTGTACCGTATGCGGGACGATGTCGTGGAGCTCCTGACGAAAGATCACTCGCAGGCTGCCGAACTGCTGCGGATGAAGGTCATCAAGCCGCACCAGGCTCGCAACCACCCAGGGCGGCATCTGCTCACGCGCTCGGTTGGAGCCGACCTCACGCTGCGCGTCGAGTCCGTCGCCCGTGCCGTCTACCCGGGCGACTGCTACGCGGTCTGCACGGACGGCTGCTGGAGCGGCCTCGAGCAGGAGGACCTGGAGGCGGCGTTCTCGGAAGATCCGGCAGTCGGCGCCCGTCGCCTGGTGGAGCGGGCGATCGACATGGGCGGCGACGATAATGCGAGCGTGGCCATCATCCACGTGGACGCCGTGGGGGCGTCCCGCGACTCAGACGCATCCGATCGCCCGTTCTGGCGGCGATTCTTCGGCAACCGCCCGTGAGCGCCGCGCTGATCGCGGGGGAGAAGCTCGACCGCTACACCATCGTCGAAGCGATCGGTCACGGCGCGTTCAGCGACGTCTATTTGGCCACCGACCCGAAGGGCGCGCAGGTCGTGCTCAAGTGCCCGCACGAGGGGATCATCGGCGACGTCGCCACCTTCGATCGGTTTCGCCGCGAGATGGAGATCGCGCGACGCCTCGACCACCCCGGGATCCAGCGCTCCCTTGATCCCGGCGGCGACCGCACGCGACCCTACCTGGTCATGCAGTATGTCGAGGGGGAGACGCTTCGCGAATACCTCGTGCGCCGAGGGCACCTGCCGATCGCCGAGGCTGTCGCGCTCGTGGACGGCCTTGCCGACGCGATGGGCTACGCTCACGGCCAGGGGATCACGCACCGCGACCTCAAGCCCGAGAACGTGCTCGTCACGCCCGACGGCCGGCCGATCGTGACCGACTTCGGGATTGCGCTCATCGCCGGCGCCCGCCGACTGACCTGGCGCTGGCTCACGTCCCAGATGGGTACACCGGACTACATGGCGCCCGAGCAGGTCCAGGGCGAGCGCGGGGACGCGCGGACGGATGTCTACGCCCTGGGCGTCATCCTCTTCGAGCTGCTCGTGGGGCGGGTCCCGTGGGAAGGCGACAACCCGCTCTCGATCATGAACCAGGCCGTGACACGGCCGGCCCCGTCGCTCCGCGAACTGGACCCGACGATCCCCCCGCCGCTCGACGCGATCGTCCGCAAATGCCTGCGCAAGGACCCCGCCGAGCGCTACCCGGACGCGGCCGCGCTTTCCGCCGACCTCGAGTCCTGGAAGGACCTGGACCTCTCGCGATTCGTCTTCGCCGCGGAGGAGATGCCGCCATCGCCGGCGGGCCGGCGCGGCCCGATTCTCCTCGTCGCCGGGATCAGCCTCGGTTTCCTGGGGGCGAGCGCCCTGTTCGTGCTGCTGGTGGCGCTGCTCCAGCACCATTGACCGGCAGGCTGCCTCGGCAGTCTTCGGCAGGTCAGCCCTCGGCGGCCGGCCGGCTGCCGGCGATCCGTACGGCGTAGCCGCGGCCGCGAACGTTGCGCAATCCCGGGTGCCCCTCCGCCACGAGCTTGGCGTTGATCCTCGTGAGGTGGCTGCGGAGCGACTCGGGATCCACGTCCGGGCGACCGGGCCACGCGGCGCGGAGCAGGGCGCGATGATCGACGACATCGCCACGCCGGGCAGTGAGGACGGAAAGCAGCTCGAACTCGGTCGGGGTGAGGGCCAGGCTGCGCCCGGCGACCGCGGCCTCGCGGCGCCCGAGATCAACTCGCAGCCCGTCGAGGCTGGGCTCGTAGACGCCGCTCGTCGGGAATCCGCGCCGGATGGCGGCATGGATCCGCGCGATCAGCTCGCCGACGCGGACTGGTCGGCCGACGACGTCCACGGCACCGGCGTCGAGGGCGGCCACGACCCCAGCCTCGTCCCGGAGGTCGGCGATCACGATGATCGGGGCGTCGGTCCTGGCATGGACGCGGGCCACGATCGCGACGCCGTCGCCGTCCGGGAGCGCCAGGTCGAGGAGGAGAAGGTCCGGCCGTTCGTCGGCGAGTCGGGCGAGCGCCGCCTCCGCGCGATACGCGGTCACGACCTCGTGGCCGGCGTTGCCGAGCGCGCTCGCGATCGCCCCGACGTCGGCCGGCAGGGCGGCGGCGATGAGGATGCGGAGGCGGGCGGGAGAGGTCGAGATGGCCACGATCAGGAGCATCGTACGGGCCGGATCGCGACGGCCGTCTGACCGGCCGGTTGCGAGCGGGAGGCGGTTCGGTTGCGGATCGCATGTGCCAAGCCAGGCGTTCGCACCCGCAACCGGCCCGGCACCGGTTCCGCACCCGGCCGGGGTGGCACTGAACGCGGATCCACCACCGGGTACGGTCGCGCTCCCGCCGCCGTCCGGGGTGTGGCCCGGACGGTTACTCCTCGGTCGCCTCCAGGCGGTATCCGACGCCGCGCACGCTCGTGGGGAGGGGCGCGCCGGACTCCTCCAGCTTCGCGCGGAGCCGCGCCAGGTGCGGCTTGAGCCACTGCGGGTCCGGATCCGCGTCGCCCGGCCAGCCCGCCGCGAGCAGGCGGTCGTGCGGCACCACCCTGCCGCGGGCCGAGGCCAGCGCGGCCAGCAGCGCGAACTCGGTGCGCGTCAGGGCCAGCACGCTTCCCTCGACGGACGCCTCGTGCCGGCCGGTGTCCAGGGTCAGCCGGCCAACGTGCAACCCGCCGGCCGGCGTCTCGCCGGCCTCGTGCCGCCGCATGACCGCGCGAATCCGGGCCAGCAGCTCCTGCTTGCCGAACGGCTTCGTCACGTAATCGTCGGCGCCCGCGTCGAGCGCCTCCACCTTGGCCAGCTCGTCCGCCTCTCCGGTCAGGACGATGACCGGGGTCTGGCTGGTTCGCCGGATCTCGCGGCAGACGTCCACGCCGTCGCGGCCTGGCATCGCCAGGTCCAGGAGCACGAGGTCCGGGCCCTCCTCCTCGAAGCGGCGCAGGGCGGCCTCGCCGTCGTAGGCGGTGATCACCTGGTGTCCGGCAGTTCCGACCAGGGCCGTGATCGCCCCGACCATGGCCGGCTCGTCGTCCACGACGAGGATCCGCAGCCCGGCTGCGTGCGCGAGCGTCATCCGTCCTCTCCCATCAGTCCGGTGCGACGGCCGGAAGCGCGACCACGAACCGGCTTCCCCCGAAACCATTTCCTTCGATCCAGATCTTGCCTCCCATGGCCCCCATCAGGCGACGCGCGGCGTAGAGCCCGATCCCGGAACCGCGGCCCCGGCGCCCGGTGGCCCGGACGAACGCCTCGAAGACCGATTCCCAGTCCTCCGCCGGCACGCCGGGCCCGTCGTCGGTGGTATAGGAGCGGATCTCGCCCGCCTGGCGCCAGGCGCCGATCGAGACGCCCCCGTTGCGCGGCGCGTACTTTGCCTCGTTCTCCAGCAGCAGCTCGAGCACCTGGCGGAAGCGACCCTCGTCCCCGACGGCGATCAGCACCTCCTCCGGGGGATCCCAGCGTAGCCGGTGGTAGCGGAGCAGGGGCCGCAGGAGCTCGACCGTCTCGCCCATCGTCCGGCCCAGGTCGAATGGCGAACGCGCCAGAACGCCCAGCCCCTCCCCGCGGACAGAGACGAGGATCGAGTCCACCAGTCGGTCCAGGCGGCCGATCTGGTCGACCGCCGCGTGGCGCCAGTCCTCGCTCGACGCGCGTGCCGGCGCGTCGGTCAGGCCACTCGCCGCATCGGCCAGCAGGTCCACGTACGCCCGGACCACGGAGAGCGGCGTCCGCAGCTCGTGGGTGACCACGGAGAGGAGCTCAGCGCGAGCCTCGTCAAGGGCCTGGAGCTCCCCGAGCTGCCGCTCCTGTTCCCGCTGCAGACGCCCCTTCTCGACGATCCCGGCGAGGAGCGCAGCGATCGTGGCGAGGAAGTTGATCTCCCGCGGCGTGAAGCGCCGGGTGGCCACCGTCTGGACGTTGAGGACGCCGACCACGATGTTGTTCCAGGTGAGCGGAACAGAGAGCATCGAGGTGAGGCCCGCGAGATCGAAATCGCGCAGGTACTTGAAGCGCGGGTCGAGCCGGACGTCGGGCACCTCGATCGGCCGGCCCGCCGTGGCCGCCGCCCCCGTGATGCCCTCGCCCAGCGCCAGGCTGACGCGGCTCACCTGGTCGCGGTCAAGACCGTTCGTCGCCGCGAGCGTCAGCCGGCCCGTTGCGTGGTCCAGCAGGTAGAACGAGCAGACCTCGACGTGGAGCGCCTCGGTGGTCCGCTCCACGAGCGTCAGCATGAGCTCGTCCCAGTCGCGTGCCTGGGCCGCAAGCTGGGCGAACTCGTGGAGGAAGGCGAGCTCGCGGAGAGTCCGCCCGGCGTCCTCGTCGATGCCCGGGGCGACGACGGGAGCGGCCGGAGCGGTGGTCGGCAGGGATGCCGGCGGGTTGGTCATCCGCGCGATTGTCGCGCGCTGCGGCGTATCGTGCGCCGACAGCCCCCACGCGCCCGCGCACCGCCGCTCAGGACGGCGTGCCAGCCGGTGCGGGATCCGTGACGCTCGCCTCCAGCCGCTCCAGGAGCGGGTCGGTCCACGTCCATGCCGCGCCGTAGTGGGCGCCCACCGCACCGTGGCGCGCGGCCTCGGTGCGGAGCGGCAGGCCGAAGATCTCGATGAACCCGATGGCCGAGGCGTGGTCGAAGGAATCGCCCGCGTCGTAGGTGGCCAGGTTCTTCTCGTAGAGCGAGAGAGGGGAGCGCCGCCCGGACACGACCGCGCTTCCGTGGTCGAGCCGGACCCGGACCTCGCCCGAGACGACGCGCTGTGCGCTGGCGACGTAGCCCCGCAGGTCCCGGTGGAGCGCGCTGAACCAGAGGCCGTCGTAGGTGAGCTGGGCCAGCTCGTCCGCCACATGGCGGTTGAAGCGGAGCGTGTCCTTGGTGAGCGTCAGGGATTCGAGCGCGCCGTGCGCCGCCTGGAGGACCGTCGCGGCGGGAGATTCGTAGACTTCGCGGCTCTTGATCCCCACCAGCCGGTCCTCGACGTGGTCGATCCGCCCAACGCCGTGGGCGCCGGCGAGCTCGTTGAGGCGCTCGACGAGCGCGACCGGGTCGAGCCGCTCGCCGTCCAGGCTGACCGGGACCCCGCCCTCGAAACCCAGCACGAGGTCCTCGGCCGCCGGCGCGTCGGCGGCCGCCACGGTCCACGCGTAGGCATCGGCCGGCGGCGCGGTCCACGGGTCCTCCAGGACGCCCGTCTCGCACGAACGGCCCCACATGTTGACATCGATGGAGTACGGGCTCGCCTTCGTGATCGGGAGCTCGATGCCGCGGGCCGCCGCGTAATCGATCGACTGATCGCGCGAGAGGCCCATTCCGACCCGCATCGGCGCCACCACCTCGAGGGCCGGGTCCAGCGCATGAACCGCCACGTCGAAGCGAACCTGGTCATTTCCCTTGCCCGTGCAGCCGTGGGCCACCGCGTCGGCGCCCTCCTTCTGGGCTACCTCCACGAGGAGCTGCGCGATGAGCGGCCGCGCAAGGGCCGTCGCCAGCGGGTAGACGCCCTGGTAGCGCGCGTTGGCCTGCAGGCTGGGCCAGCAGAAGTCCCGGACGAACGTCTTCCGCGCGTCGACCACGTACGCCCGCGAGGCCCCGGCCGCGATCGCGCGGGCTTCCACGCCCGTCCGCAGCGAGCCGCCACCCACGTTCACGGTCAGGGTCACCACGTCGACGCCGAACTGCTCGCGCAACCAGGCGACCGCCACCGAGGTGTCGAGACCGCCCGAGTATGCGAGGACCACCTTCTTCATGTGCGCGTCGCCTCCGTTCCCGGTTCTAGGGATAGGTGCTGGTGAGATCGACCGCGGAAAGGCCGCCGGCCGCCCGTTCGACGAGCGTCCCGAGGCGGGCTCGCCAGCGCTCCAGCGCGGGCTCGTCGGCGAACAGGACCAGGAGCGTGTTGTCCCCGGCCAGCGTGCCGACCTGCTCGTCGAAGCCCGACTCGTCGATCGCCTGCGCGATCGCGGCCGCCGTCCCGGGCGTGCTGACCAGGACCAGGATGAGGCCGCTTCGCGAAACCCGGACCGGGTAGTCGGCCAGCACGCGCCGCAGACGCGCCTCGCCGGGGTGGGGGAGCGGACGGCCGCGCTCGGCCGTGCCCATCGCGACCCCGGCCGTGGCTGCCGTTGCTGCCGCATCGTCGGCGAACGCTCGCGGCGTCACGTAGGCATGGCGATCCCCGCGGGGCGCCTTGACCAGGCCGAGATCGGCGACATCCCGGCTCACGGTGGCCTGGGTGACCGTGAAGCCCCGCCGTCGAAGGAGCGCGGCGAGCTCCTCCTGGCTGCCGATGGCCGCCGACTCAACGAGCTCGAGGACGGCGCGGCGACGGGCAGCGCGGGCGGCCTCGCCGGCGCGGGCGGGTGCCTCCGCGGTCATCGCGGCAGCCTCATGCTGTCGTGCCCGAGGTAGCGGTCGTCGCCGCCGCGGTCGCGTCGCCGGCCGAGATGCGGGTGCCGAACGTCGGATCGTCGAGGGCGCGCACCAGGGCTCCGGGTGCGGCGGCGTCGCAGACGACCGCCTCGGCGCCGGGCGCGGTGATCCCCGCAAGCGCCGCCCGGACCTTGGGGACCATCCCCCCGCTGATCGTGCCGGCCGCGATGAGCGCCTCCGCGTCGGCGGCGCTGATCGAAGTGAGCTTCGCGCCGTCGGGCCCGCGGATGCCGTCGACGTCGGTCATGAGGATCAGCTGGCGAGCGCCGAGACCGGCCGCGAGCCCCGCCGCCGCGTCGTCCGCGTTGACGTTGCAGACGATGCCGGCCTCGTCGCGCGCGAGCGGCGCCACCACCGGCACCTGGCCCCCCACAAGGATCGCGTCGAGGAGGTCGCGCTTGATCCCCACCACGTGCGCCACGAGGCCTATCCCCGCGACCCGCTCGCCGACCAGGAGGCCGCCGTCGACGCCGGAGAGGCCCACGGCGTCCACGCCGACGTCATGAAGGGCCGTCACCAGCTCGCTGTTGACGACGCCGCGCAGGACGGCCGCCGCGACCTCGATCGCGGCGGCGTCCGTGACGCGCAAGCCTCCCTCGAAGCGAGTGGGGACGCCAAGCCGGTCCAGCCACTCGGTCATCCGCTTGCCGCCGCCGTGGACGATCACGACGGGCCGCCGGCGGGCGATGGTGGCCACCTCGGCCAGAACCTGGCGCTGCTCGACGAGCGTTGTCCCGCCCAGCTTGAGGACCACGATCTCGCTCATCCGCGGGCCCCCGTCACGTCGTGTACTCCGCGTTCTCGCGCACGTAGGCCTCCGTCAGGTCGCACCCGAACGCCTCACCTGTCCCGTCGCCTATGCCCAGGTCCAGGCGGATCAGCACCTCGCCGGAGGTCATCGCGGCGCGAGCCGCGTCCCGGTCGAACAGCAGCGGCCCGCCCGCGTAGACGGGGTGGCCGGCCACCGCGATCCGGAGCCGGTCGGGCTCCACGTGCACGGGCGTGCCCGCGCGCGCCGCGGCATCCGCCGGGGCGAGACCGGCCGCTTCCAGGACCCAGGACTCGGCGGCGTGAGCGTTTCCGACCGCGCCGGCGATCCGGCCCCAGTTCGGGTCTCGGCCGTGGACGGCGGCCTTGACGAGGCTGCTGGAGATCACGGCCCGGGCCGCGCCCCGCGCGTCGATGTCATCTCGGGCGCCCGTGACCTGACAGGTGATGAGCGTGGTCGCCCCCTCGCCGTCGGCCGCCTGCTGCCGGGCGAGCGAGCGGGCCACGGCCTCGATCGCGCGGCCGAGCGTGGCGGCACCCGGGTCGCCGGCGCGCACCGGCGCCGCGCCCGACGTTCCCGACGCGAGGGCCAGGACGCTGTCGTTCGTGCTCGTGTCGCCGTCCACGGAGAGCTGGTCCCAGGTCCGCGCCGCGGCGCCGCCCAGGATGCCGTGGAGCGTCGCGGGGTCCGTGACGGCGTCCGTGAGGATGACGGCCAGCATCGTCGCCATCCGGGGATGAATCATCCCGACGCCCTTCGCGATGCCACAGACGGTGACGGGAACATCGGTCCTGTCCGCACCAGGGAGGGCGAGCCGGACGGTCGCCCACTTCGGGTGCGTGTCGGTAGTCATGAGGGCACGGGCCGCCGCCATCAGCGCTTCGTCGCTCGCTGCAAGCTGGTCCGGGATGCGCTGCGCGATGGCGGCGGCCACGAGGTCCACCGGCAGCCGCGTCCCGATCACGCCCGTCGAGAAGGCGAGCGTGCGGCCGGCGATCGTGCCGAGCGCTGCCGCCAGGCTGTCGGCGAGGTGGCCCTGGTCGGCGTCGCCGGGTGCGCCCGTCGCGGCGTTCGCGGAGCCTGAGGTAGAGAGGATCGCATCGGCCCACCCAGAGCCGGCGGGGCCGTCGCCACCGGTCACGGCAAGGTGCGCGCGGGTGAGTCGGACGGGAGCGGCGGCGAATGCGTTGCGTGTGAAGACACCGGCCGCTGCCGCGGGCCCGCCGGTTGTCGCAATCACCGCGAAGTCCGGACGGCCGGATCGCTTGATCCCGATCGGCGCTCCGAGGGCGCGGAAGCCGGCCGGCATCACGGCCCGCTCCTCCGCGTTCGGGAGGTCGGTTGCCAGGGGTGCGAGGCCGCCCGTGTCCGCGGCATCCGCGGCTCGTGCCGCGTCCGATGAGGCCCGTTCCGCGTCCGACCCGGCCCCCAAGGCACCTGGGTCCGTCGTCAGTCCGTTCACGGGACCAGCGCGTGCTGCTCGAGCCCGGCCGTCTCCGGGAGCCCGTGGACGAGGTTGAAGGCCTGGATCGCCTGGCCGGCCGCGCCCTTGACCAGGTTGTCGATGACGCCGATGGCGAGCACCCGGCCCGTTCGCTCGTCCAGGCGGACGTGGACCCGGCAGGTGTTGCTGCCCAGGACGTGCTTCGTTGCCGGCGGCTGCGGCACGACGTGGACGAACGGCGTCGCCGAGTACGCGTCCGCGTAGAGCGCGTCGAGCTCCGCCTGCGTGACCAGGCGGCTCGGGCGCACGTGGCAGGCGGAGAGGATGCCGCGCGTCATCGGGACCAGGTGGGGCAGGAAGTCGATGCCGCGTGCGCCCGGGTTCGCGGACGCGCCCCGGGGCGCGCCGGACTCGTCAAGCCCGCCGAGGGCCGCCAGTTCCTGCTCCATCTCCGCGACGTGCCGGTGGCCGCCGACGCCGTAGGCCTTCACGCTCTCGTTGACCTCGCCGAACATGAGGTCCTGCTTCGGCTCGCGGCCGGCCCCGGAGACGCCGGACTTGGCGTCCACCACGAGGTCGGCGATCAGCCCGGCCCGCGCCAGCGGCGCGAGCGCCAGGAGCGTGGCCGTCGGGTAGCAGCCCGGCGCGCCGACGATCGCGGGCCCGGTGTCGCGCAGCGCGCGCAGGGCGTCGGCATGGAGCTCGGGGAGCCCGTAGACGGCGCCCGCGAGGAGGTCCGGGCGTGGGTGGGTGAAGCCGTACCAGCGCGGATAGTCGGCCGGGTCCCGGAGCCGGAAGTCCGGCCCCAGGTCGATGATCGCCGCGCCGCCCGCCGCGAGGCCGGGCACGATCTCCGCCGCCGCGCCGTGCGGCAGCGCGAGGAATACCGCGTCGGCATCGGGGACGGTCGCGTCCACGTGGAGCCCCGTCCGGTCGAGGTGGATGTGGGTCCCGCCGATCGGTTCCTTGCTGCGGCCGCGGCCCACGAGCCCCTCGATGTGCACGTTCGGGTGGCGCGAGAGTAGCCGCACCAGCTCGGCGCCGACGTAGCCGGTCGCGCCGACGATCGCGACGCGGATCCGCGGGCCAGCAGGCGACGAGGAGCCACGGGTCCCGCCGCCACGCGGCAGCGGCACAGCCCGGCGACCGGGCACGCCAGCGACGACGGACCCGGTGGTCGCGCTCACGGGCACGCGCGGCCGCTCACGGGCGGCTCCCCGAGGGTCGTCGTGGTGGCCGGCGCGGGCCGGCCTGCGGCGTTGTGCATGACGCGCATGACTATACAGCGACTGTGCATAGTCATGCAAGAGGAGGGAGCGCGCGCGAGGACCTGCGCTCGACACCCGAGGGGCGGTCAGAACGCGATTCCGGCCGGGATTGGCTGGTGCCCGTCCGGGACGTCAAGGTGCCCCGGGGTCCGGCCCGGTCGGTCGGTCGTCCCGTATTGCCAGACGATCGTGTTCGTCGCCGGGTCCACGATGACCAGGCGGTGGCGGAAGTCGTCGTTGATCAGGATCGTGCCGTCGGCGAGCGGGGTGGCCAGGCTGGGGTGGTCCAGCCGGCCCGCGCCGGTCTTCGGCCCGTAACGCCAGAGCAGCTTCCCGGTCGGGCTGACGCGGACCACGGAGCCGGGGTTGCTGTAGTCGGCCACGATCACGTTCCCGGCGCTGTCGAGCTGCGCGTCGGACGGGTACCGGACCGGGACGTGGATGTCGAAGACGACGTGGCCATCGGCAGCCAGCCGAACCACGCGCGACCCGGTGATCTCCGTGATGAGGATTCCCCCATCGGGAAGGGGCGTGTCCCCGTTCGGGCGGCCGAACGTCGCCGGCGCGGCTGCCGTGCAGGCCCCGGTTCGGCCCCACTGGCGGACGATCTGCTTCGCCGGGTTGATCTCGATCACCCGGCAGTTCTCGATGTCGGCCACCACGATGTCCCCGTTCGCGAGCGGATAGGCGTC
>JADGQG010000034.1 GCA_017882025.1 Chloroflexota bacterium | reverse complement strand
CAGGAGGTGGAGGTCCCGACGATCCGGTAGCCCTGCCGGGCGTATCGGGCGAGCACGTCGAGGTTCTTGTGCGCCCGCCGGCGGGCCTCCGGGTAGATCCCGTTGCTGATGAGCGGCAGCCCGCAGCAGACCTGCTCGGGGATGATCGTCTCGAAGCCATTGCGCTTCAGGATCTCGATCGCGGCATCGGCCACGTGCTGCTCGTAGTAGTTGGCGGAACAGCCGTGGAAGTAGACGATGGCCCGGTCCGGCCCCGGAACGGCGGCCGTCCCGCGGCGCTGCTGGCGGCGCTTCCAGGTGGACTGGAGCGTTCGCCGGCCGAACTTCGGGAACGGCGCTTCGCGATGGATGCCGATCGTGGTCTCCATGAGGGCCCGGATCGGCCGGTTGGCCAGCGCCCAGTTGGAAATCGGCGAGAAGAGCACGCCGACCCGGCCGACCAGGTCCGTCTGGCCCAGGCCCCAGTCGCGGAGCTTCGGGCGCTTGCCGGCCTTCATCCGCGCGCGGGACTGGCTGTTCATCTCGGCGATCTTCACGCCGGCCGGGCACGCGGAGGTACACCAGCCGCAGCCCGAGCAGTAGTCAACCGTGACATCCGGGGACAGCGCGAACGGGATCCCGGGAACCTGGACGGGCTGGGCCCGACCCGTCCGGAATCGCTGCGCCTGCGGACCGACGTACTTCGGTCCCGGGAACAGGTCCGTGACCCGGGCGACCGGGCAGACGGTGAGGCAGACGTTGCACTTGAGGCACTCGTCGGCCGAGTACCCCACGGCCTCTTCCGAAGCATCCATGATCAGCTCGGCGATCGTCACGGTCGCTCGCTCCCCGGCTCTGCGACGTGCCCGGCCGGGACCGCGGTCAGCGATCGCGCCGCTCGCCAGCCGCTCGTGAGCGCGACGCCGTCGCCGCAACGCTCCCGGACATATCGCTGGCCGGCGAGCAGGCTGCCGGCCACGCGGACATTGTCGAACAGGGACACCCCGTCCGCGGCCACCGGCCGCAGCTCGGCGTCGGTGCGGATCCCCGCCTTCTCCAGCGGATGACCCGCCGGGTCGAATGCGTCGACGGAAAGCCAGTCGTCCGCCGGCGGGGCCTCCACGGGGAGTCCCAGGATGGGCTCCAGGAGCCGGCCGTCGCGCTCGGCGACCAGCCCGCCGCCCGCGATCCCGCCGGTGGCGAGGACCAGCGCGCCGGTCCGAACCGTGAACGTCCGGGCGGCGGCGGCCGACACGACCGCGGTCACGCGGCGCCCGTCGTGTTCGATCCGCTGGATCATCTCGCCGATCTGGGCGCGCCCGCCGGCCCGGATGAGCGCCGCGCGCAGCGCCTCGTAGAGGCGCATCCCCGGCACGCTGGGGGGGACGAGTGGCATCTCGAACGGCGCCGCCGGGAGACGCTGCTGCACCGCCGCCAGGACGGCCGCGTGCTCCCTGATCCCGAGGACGGCGGGCAGGGCCACGCGGCCGCCCGAGCCGGGCACCGAGGCGATCGCGCGCGCCATTGCCTCGATCGCGGTGGCGCGCCAGGCCGGATCGTCGAAGCGACGGGCGATCTCGAGCGCGTCGAGGTTGTGCCGGGCGGCGAGGCCGGGCAGGGCGACGCTGACCGGGATCACCGACGCCGGCCGGTTCCCGCCCTCCCAGATGCGCTCCCGCGACAGGCTGGCCGCGATCGCCTCCGGCCAGAAGTCCTTGAAGCCGGCGATGCCGCAGATGACGAGGCGCTCGCCGACCGCCCACGGCGAGAGGGCCGCGGCCTGGCCGGCCGGCAGGATCGCGGCGCGGCGCGTCCCGCCGATGGACGTGGGGACGAGCTGGAGCGGCGTGTCGAGGTCGCCGACGTACTCGACCCCCCCGGCCGCAAGGTGCGGGCGGATCCAATCGAGGGCCGCGGCAACGTCGTCGCCCAGGAATGCGTACGGATGGCCGATCTGGCCGGCCAGCCGGTGGATGCCGTCGCGCGGCGTCGATGCGGCCGGGATCCCGGCGACATCGATTCCGCCCGGCCCCCAGTGCGTGGCGGCGTGACCCTTGGCCAGGACGTGGACGCGCGCCCCGGATTCCGCGGCCGCGATGGCAGCCGTCAGCCCGGCGAGGCCCGCGCCGACGACGACGACGTCAGCGCTGGGCACCGACCACCTCCCGGGACGCTTCGGGCGTCTCGCGCTCGATCAGCGATTCGACCCCCAGCCCACCTTCGTAGACGCCGGCGATCATCCATTGCTCCTGCAGCTGACGGCCGGCCGCGATGGGTCGCGTTCCCTTGAAGCGCTCCCGGAGGAACCCGAGGATCGCCCGATCCGCCAGCTCGGCGACGTCCGTAGCACCGGCACGCCCCGCCCGCTCGCCCAGTACGCCGGCGGCACGGAACGTGCAGAAACCCCCCTGGCACGGCCCCATCCCGAGGCGTGTGCCGCGCCGGACATCATCAAGCGAGCAGCCCGGATGCCGGTCGAGGAAATCGTCCAGCATGGGCCGGGTAACGAACTCGCACTCGCACAGGAGGTCGGCATCCCCGCCGCCCTCCGCCTCGTGGTCGGCCAGCCGATGGCCCAGCCAGTACGTCTTCCCGGGAACCTGGTTCGGCAGGATCTCGTCCGCGGTGGTGCACGGCTCGGTAACGCCCAGCTTGGCGCACACCATGTCGACGGTGTCCTCGGCCATCCTGCGGAACGTCGTGAGCTTGCCGCCGACGATCGTCACGAAGTTGTCAACGCCGTCCATGGCAGCATGGTCGAGGACCGTGTGCGCACGGGAAACCTGGCGGCCGTCCTTCATTGCGGCAGCGGTCACCTCGGCGGGTGGCTGGTAGAGCGGCCGAACGCCCGCGTAGGCGCGCAGGAGCCGCATCTTGCCAAGGTCTGGGAAGAGCTTCTCGCCCTGGCGAATCAGCGCTGCCACCTCCTCGCGGGTGATCTCGTACCGATCCGGGTCCTCCACGCGTTGCTCGGTCGTGCCGAGGATGGCGACCGTGTGGACGGGGACCATGATGTCGCCGTCGGAGGACGCGTGGCAGCGGTTGATCACCGTGTCGGTCATGCGCTGGTTGAAGATGAGCATCGTGCCCTTGCCCGGGTGCATCGTGACCGTCACGTTCACCATCGCGGCGATCTGGCCCGCCCAGGCGCCCGCGCACGAGACGACGAAGCGGGGCGTGACGCGCGTCAGGCTCCCCGACCGTTCGTCGCGGAGCATTGCCGC
This sequence comes from Chloroflexota bacterium, assembly GCA_017882025.1. Classification (GTDB taxonomy): domain Bacteria; phylum Chloroflexota; class Limnocylindria; order Limnocylindrales; family CSP1-4; genus CTSoil-043. The sequence continues at coordinate 9,687 of JADGQG010000034.1, read as the reverse complement.
CACGATCCTGTCGCCGTCGCGCTCCATCCCAACGAGCCGCTGGTAGGACCAGGCGTCGCTGCCGTGGGCGCGCGCGTCGGCGATGTTGGATTCGATCAGCTGCCAGGGCTCCAGGGAGCCGTCCGGCAGCTTGAAGACGCGCCGAATGCCCGGGTTGAGGGCCGGCTCCCGCCGCAGAGCCTCGGTGACCGGGATCTCCGCGCAGTCGACGTCGGCGGCGATGCAGGCCGCCTGGAAGCCGTCGACGTAGTCGTCGGGATCGTCCGGCGTGGCGACGAAGTAGCCGCCCGTATCCTCGATGCTGGCCGGCGCGATGCGGCGGAGGATGCGATTCTCGGCAATGCACTCGCGCGCCGCGAGCGGGTCCCTGGCGACGTACCGGCCGCCCGAGTGCAGCAGGCCGTGATAGCGCCCGGTGGTGCCGGAGCCGTAATCGCCGCGCTCGACGAGCAGGGTGCGCAGGCCCCGTCGCGCCAGGTCCCGGAGCACCCCTGCCCCAGTTGCACCCCCGCCGACGACGAGGACGTCGCAGGCGTGCAACTCACCCATGCTGCGCACCTCGATCTGTCGTGTCCGGTGTGTGGCGTGACCTGCGGGCGCGCGCTCCAGGTCCCTCTATCCGGCGAACCATCTCCGTCACTGATCTCCCAACGGGCCTTCCTCGACGTCTAGCGTTGACGGGTTGGAACACCGCCATCATGCAGCCTGAGGGCTTCCCGGGTGCCGACCCACACGCAGGTCGCCCCCTGTCAACGTCACATCTCGGTGGCGCCCTTGCGATTTGTACGCATCCGGGCATCAGCTCTGCACCGATATGCTTCGCGTCACGTGCGGAAGGTCAGGATCAGGGCTGGAATTTCCGACTAGACTCCTCGCCGACACCCGTCCATCACTCGTCGCATTCGCGCGTCCTGGAGGTTTCAGCGCCGTGTCCGAGAACCCGGTCGACCTGCTGCTTGGCGTGGACATCGGAACGTCGAGCGCCAAGGGCGTCCTTGCCCGGGCCGATGGGCGGATCGTCGCGCAGGCGCAGACGCCCCACTCGGCCTCGCTTCCCCGTCCCGGTTGGGTCGAGCACGACGCCGAGACGGCGTGGTGGGGCGACTTCCTGGCGATCGCACACGAGCTCACCGCGCAGTCGGCGGGGCTCGGGCGGATCGTCGGGGTCGGGATCAGCGGCATCGGCCCGTCCCTGCTGCCGGTCGACGCCGAGGGCCGCGCGCTCCGGCCGGCGATCCTGTACGGGATCGACACCCGGGCCACCCGCGAGATCGAGGAGCTCACCGAGCGCTTCGGAGCCGACGCGATCCTCGCCCGTGGCGGCACGCTGCTCACCACCCAGGCCGTCGGCCCGAAGCTCGCCTGGCTGCGCCGGAACGAGCCCGACGTGTGGGCCCGGACGAAGCGCATCCACATGGCCAACTCACTGATCATCGAGCGGCTCACGGGCGAGTACGTCCTCGACCACCACTCCGCGAGCCAGTGCGACCCGCTGTACGACATGGCCGAGGCGGATTGGGCCGGCGACTGGGCGGCCGAGGTCGCGCCGGGCCTGGCCTTCCCGCGCCTGGCGTGGTCGGACGAGGTCGTCGGCCGGGTGACCGAGGCCGGCGCCGCCGAGTCGAGCATCCCGGCCGGAACGCCGGTGGTGGCCGGCACGATCGACGCCTGGGCGGAGGCGCTGAGCGTCGGTGTCCGCGACCCCGGCGACACGATGCTCATGTACGGCACGACGATGTTCATCGTCGAGATCGCCGCCGATCCGCGGCCGCGTCCGGCACTCTGGAGCACGATGGGTGTGTTCGAGGGCACTCGCACGTTCGCGGCTGGCCTCTCGACCTCGGGCGGACTGACGACGTGGTTCCGCGACCTCGTCGGCGCGCCGCCGTTCGACGCGCTTATCGACGAGGCCGCGGCGACGCCAGCCGGCGCCGCCGGGCTCATCGCGCTGCCGTACTTCGGCGTGGCCCGCTCGCCGATCTTCGATCCGCTCGCCCGGGGCATGATCGTCGGCCTGTCGCTGAGCCACGGGCGCGGGCACCTGTTCCGGGCGCTGCTCGAGGCTACCGCGTACGAGGTCCGCCACAACCTCGAGGTGATGGAGGAGGCCGGCGCGCCCGCGGCGCGGCTCGTGGCCGTCGGCGGCGGCACGAAGTCGAGCCTGTGGACGCAGGTCGTGTCCGACGTGACCGGCTATCCGCAGGTCATGCCCGCCCAGACGATCGGGGCGAGCTACGGCGACGCGCTCCTGGCCGGGCGCGGGGTCGGTCTCCTCGACGGCGACGTGCGCTGGGATCGGCCCGCCGACACGCTCCGGCCCGACGCGGCCGTGCGTGAGCGGTACGACGAGCTGTACGCGATCTACCGCGCCCTCTACCCGGCCTCACTCGAGCCCGTGCACGCGCTCTCACGGCTCCAGGAACGGCTGGCCGGCGCCCGTTCCGACTAGCCCCGGGGTTGAGCTGCGCAAGTTGTTCAGTAAACGGACAGGCCGCTGAGCTCACGTCCGCCCCGCCCGGGTGCCCACCTGGGGAGTTTCGACGATCGAGGGTGGGGAGCTTGCGTGATCGGCGACACCCCTGATCTACGCGTGCCAGGGAGCCTGCGCCGCCAGAGCGTTGCAGCAGATCCCGGACGCGACCTGGTCGGGAGGCCGGCCTGCGCGCTTGGTACCAGACCCCGAATCCGCCGAACCTCATCGTGTGATGACCCGAGCCACCGACCGCTTGACCTTCGCAACTCGAAGCCCTAGCCTCGCCGAAGTGACCTCCCCGGACTTCGTCGTCCTGCTCTCGATGATTGTCGGCGCCCTGCTGCTCGTCGGGGCGAACGTCGCGCTCCAGCGGGTGGCGCGTCCCGATCGAGGCATCGATCGCATCGCCGGCTGCTGTGGGATGGCTGTTCGATCCGCGATCACCGAACCGCAAGAGGAAAGCCGATGAACGGCCGCGGGCTGCTCGCTCGGCTCGAGGACTTCCGGCTCCTGCCGATCTTCGTCGTCGTCAGCATGACAATCGGGATCGCGGTCGGGAACGTCCTCTCGATCTCCGACTTCACCCTGACCCCGCCGATCGAGGCGCTCAAGGCCATCGCCGGCGGGACGTTCGAGCCGACGGTCGCGAACGCGATCAGCCTCGGCGTCCCGATCGGCCTGTTCGCGATGATGTATCCGGCGATGACGAACGTCCGGCTGACCGAGGTCGGGCAGGCATTCCGCTCGCCTCGCCAGCTCGGGACGGTCCTGTTCTTCAACTTCGCGCTCGCGCCGTTCTTCATGCTCCTGCTGGCGAACATCTTCGTCGCCGACCCGGAGCTGCGGACCGGGCTCATCCTCTACGGCCTCGCGCCGTGCATCGCGATGGTGATCATCTTCACCTACCTCGCGAAGGGGAACGTCCCGATGGCGCTCGTCTTCGTCGCCCTTAACTCGGTCGCCCAGATGCTGCTCATCCCGGTCTACGCGCGACTCCTCATCGGGGACGTGAGCTTCGATGTCTGGGTCGTCGCCGAGAGCGTCATCCTCTACCTCGGTCTCCCGCTCGTCGCCGGCGTGCTCACCCGTCAGGCGGTCGTGCGCCGGGGCGGCGAGGCCGCGATGGAGCGCCTGAAGCCCGGCCTGAACGCCCTCTCGATCCTCGGCCTGCTCTTCACGCTCATCGTGATGTTCGCGCTCAAGGGCGACCTCATCCTCCAGCGTCCGCAGATCGTCGTCGAGATGGCCGTCCCGATGGCGATCTTCTTCTTCACGATATTCACGGTCGTGTATCTCATCGGGGCCCGGCTCGGCTTCTCCTACGAGGACGCGGTCGCCGTCGCCTTCAACTCGACCGGGCGGGACTTCGAGATCGCCATCGCGATCGCGATCACCGCCTTCTCGCCGACCGTCGCCCTGGCCACCGTCGTCGGGCCGCTCATCGAGGTCCCGGTGATGCTGACGCTCGTCTGGGCCGCGATGCGCCTCCGACCCCGCCTCTTCGGCGGGACGACGGCCGAACCGGCCGCCGGGGCGACCGCGACCGCGTTCGAGCCGAAGTAGCGGTCTGTCCTAAGCCCGGATCCACCGGACGCCCGGCGAGACTCGCGATCCGGGGCCATGACGGGCTACCGGTTCCGGGCCGGCGCAGACGCCGCGGGCGAGGGCTGATCCGCAGCGGACGAGCCGCGGGCCGCGGCCACGCGGGTCACGATCGCCTGGGTAAGCACCCACGCACGGGCCGCGTCGCGTGGGATCCGGATCCGGACCTGGCTCGCCGCGAACGTAACGTCCCCCGGCCGCACCCCGGGAAGCGGCGCGCCGGCGATCAGGCGCATCGCCTCCCCCCGGGAGAGCCCCGACCCGAAGCGGACCACGAGCTGGCCCTCCTCGCGGGCCAGCGACGTGATCCCGGCCGCTTCCGCGGCGAGGCGCAGCTCGGCGACCTCCACGAGCCGGAGGACCGTTGGCGGCATCGGCCCGAACCGGTCGGCCACCTCCTGCCGGAACGCCGCGAGGTCGCCCGGCGTTCGGGCGCGCGCCAGCCGCCGGTAGAGCTCGAGCTTTGCTGCCTCGTCGGGAACGTATGCGTCCGGGAGGTGGGCGTCCACGGGGAGGTCCACCGTTGCCCCTGCCGGGGCGAGCGTCGGGGCGCGGCCCTCCCAGGTCGCCTTGCGCTCCTCCACGGCCTCGGCGAGCAGCCTCGTATAGAGATCGAAGCCGACCGCGGCCATGTGCCCCGACTGCTCGCCGCCCAGGATGTTGCCGGCGCCGCGGATCTCCAGGTCGGAGAGCGCGATCTGGAAGCCCGCACCCAGCTCGGAGGCGTTGAAGATCGCCTGGAGACGCTTGCGCGCCTCGTCGGAGAGGCGGTCGCGGCGGCGGTAGAGCAGGTACGCGTAGGCCCGCCGCGAACTCCGCCCCACCCGGCCGCGGAGCTGGTAGAGCTGGGCCAGGCCCAGCGCGTCGGCGCGGTCGATGACGATCGTGTTCGCGTTCGGGATGTCCAGCCCGGACTCGATGATCGTGGTGCACACCAGGACGTCCGCCTGGCCGCCGGCGAACGTGCGCATGACGCTCTCGAGGAGCCGTTCGTCCATCTGCCCGTGGCCAACCACGATCCGCGCGCCGGGCAGGAGCCGGCGGAGCTGGTCCGCCTGCGCCTCGATCGTCTCGACCCGGTTGTGGACGTAGAAGACCTGCCCGCCGCGATCCAGCTCGCGCAGGATGGCGTCCTTGACGAGCCCCGCGGACGCTTCGGCGACGCGCGTCTGGATCGGCAGGCGATCCTCGGGCGGCGTCTCGATGACGGAAAGGTCCCGGACGCCGACGAGCGCGAGGTTGAGCGTGCGCGGGATCGGGGTCGCGGACAGCGTCAGGACGTCGACCTCGCGGCGCAGCTGCTTGAGGCGCTCTTTCGCGGCGACCCCGAAGCGCTGCTCCTCGTCCACGACCAGGAGGCCGAGGTCGCGGATCCGAACGTCCTTCGAGAGGAGCCGATGGGTCCCCACGACGAGGTCGACCGACCCGGCGGCCAGCCCGGCGAGCGTCGCCTGCTGCTCGCGCGGCGGGACGGACCGCGAGAGCATCCGGACCGTGGTGGGGAAGGCCGCGAAACGCTGGGTGAACGTCCGCAGGTGCTGGTCGGCGAGGACGGTTGTCGGGACGAGGACCGCCACCTGCCGGCCGTCCTGGATCGCCTTGAACGCAGCCCGCAGGGCAACCTCCGTCTTGCCGTAGCCCACGTCGCCCACGACCACCCGGTCCATCGGCCGGCCGGCTTCCATGTCCCCCTTCACGTCCACGATGGCTCGCTGCTGGTCCGGGGTCTCCTCGTATGGGAACGAGGCCTCGAGCTCCTGCTGCCAGGGCGTGTCGGGTGCGAACGCGTGGCCCTCCGCGGCGGCACGCGCGGCGTAGAGCTCCAGGAGCTCCTCGGCCAGGTCCGAGACCGCCTTGCGAACGCGGGCCTTGGTCCGGGCCCACTCACCGCCACCCAGCTTCGAGAGGCCGGGCCGCTCCGCCCCCGCGTAGCGGCTGATGCGAGCGATCTGCTCAACCGGCACGAAGATCCGGTCCGTGCCCGCGAAGCCGATCTCCAGGTAGTCCCGCTCCTCACCGTCGCTGCCGCGTCGGAGCATCCGTTCGTAGCGGCCGATCCCGTGGTCGACGTGGACGACGAGGTCGCCCGCGGTGAGGCGCTCCAGGATGTCGCGCGGCACGACGCGTCGAAGGGCCTTCGGCCGGCGGACGCGCACCGCCCCGAAGAGCTCGCGGTCCGTGATCAGCACGAGGCCGTCCGGCCCTCCGGCGAACCCGGCGTTCAGGCTGCGCCCGACGAGCGTCACGGCACCGGGCGGCGGCGCGGCCGCGGGGTGGAACGTGACACCCGCCGGGATCCCCGCCTCGCCGAGCAGCTCCGACAGCCGGGGTGCCTGGTCCGAGGCGATCACGATCCGCGGCGCCGGCGAACGCCCGGCCCCCGGCGCCCGGCGCGATGCCACGATCCCCGGGGGGATCGCCGGCCGGTCGTCCTCGGCTTCCTCCTCCGCGATCGGGACGGTGGCGGGCCGGCCCGCGCGCCAGCGCTCGATGGCACGCGGGAGGCTGGCGCTCCGGCCGGGCGGCAGCATCGGCTCGCGCCAGCCGAACGGGTCCTCGGTTGCGGCCTCGCCGCCGAGCGCCTCCACGGGCCCGGACTCCCAGGTCAGCTCCAGCGTTCGGCCGCGGACGAGGCGCGCCTCCCAGTCGCGGGGCCCGACGTACGCGTCCGGCCACTCCCCGGGGAGCTCGCCCGCGGCAATCAGGTCGCGCCGCCGCTCCGCGGCCTGTTCCCAGAGGAACTCGGCCGCGGAGGCAACGTCGCCGGGTTCGTCGAGGACGAGGAGCGTCTCGGGCGGGAGATGGTCGATCCCGGAGGCGGGGCAGAGGATCGCGGCCCAGACCTCGGCCGCGTCCCCGGCTTCCAAGGCGCGGGTCCCGCCGGCCACCACGGGCGCCTGCTCGTCGGCTCCCTCGAAATGGGCGAGGTCGGCGGCGAGGCGATCCGGGAGCTGCGTGGCGAGCCGCCCGAGCCGCGCCCGGATTCCCGCCGGGCCCTCGGCGGGGAGGAGGAACTCGCTGGCGGGCAGCAGGTCGATGGCCTCGGCCGGCCCGACCGTGCGCTGGTCGGTCGGGTCGAAGTGGCGGAGGCTGGCGATCTCGTCGCCGAAGAACTCGATCCGGACGGGCAGGTCGGCGCCTGCGGCGAAGATGTCCACCAGGCCGCCCCGACGCACGAACTCGCCGCGCCCGGCAACCTCGATGACCGGCTCGTAGCCCAGCCTGAGGAGCTCCGCGAGGAGTGCACCCTGGGCCTGCCGGTCCCCGGTCCGGATCGCGCGCGGCGCGGCCGGCAGGTCGTCCTGACCGAGGGTCGGCTGGAGGAGCGCCTGGACGGAGGCCACGAGCACCCGGGCTCGCCCGGCACGCCACGCGGCCAGCGCCGCGACGCGTGCCGCGGACTCGTCGCGGACCAGCTCGCTCCGCTCATATGCGAGTGCCGACCGCGGCTCCAGGACAGCCACGGCGGCGGGATCGCCGATCCACGCCACTAGCTCGTCCGCGACGCGGTCGCCGATCTCCGCGTCCCGGGCGATCCAGCAGACCCGCTCCCCGCCGGCAAGGGCCAGCGCGGCCGCGAGGAATGTCTTGGCGCCGTGGGGAACCGCGGTCACGGCCGCGTGCCGGCCCCGGGGACCGGGCGCGGAGCCGCCGGGTCCCAGCGTGCCGCTCAGCGCCCGGAAGGGCGGCGTGCCGTGGAGGAGCGGCGGCAGGACCGCGAGGTCCGGGATCCGCCGCCGGGCACCGCGGCCGTCATCGGGTGCCAGGCGGGTTCCGGCGGCGCCGAGCCGGTCGGCACCCGGAGCAGCATTGCCGACCCGGCGCACGCTCAAGGGACGGGCTCGTCCGGGCCGCCCGGCCGGGTCCGCCGCCAACCGGTCCGGGTCCGACGGACGCCGTCGGCGCCGGGCGGCCCATCGACCTCGCCGGGCGGCGCGGTCCGCGTCTCGTCGGCGGGCCGCAGCTGGAAGGCGTTGAAGCGGTTCGAGGCCTTGCTCACGCCGTCGCGCGCCCACGCCTCCACCGCGTCCGCCGCCGCATCCAGCAGCTCGTCGAGGCGCTGCCGTTCCGCGGGTTGGAAGACCGAGAGGACGTGATCCACCGCGTCCCGGCCGGGCTCGCCGATCCCGATCCGGAGTCGCGGAAATGCCTCCGTGCTCAGCTCGTCGATGATCGAGCGAAGGCCGTTGTGGCCGCCGTGGCTGCCACCCTCACGGAAGCGCATCTTCCCGAAGGGCAGGCTGAAGTCGTCGGTCACCACGAGCAACTCGTGGAGCGGAGCGCGCTCCCGGGCGATCAGCTTGCGCACCGCCACGCCGGAATCGTTCATGAATGTGAGCGGCTTCGCGAGCACGAGGTCCAGGCTCCGGAAGCGGCCCTGCACGACGGCGCTCGCGTCACGCGTCCGCCCGCGGCCGGCCCAACCCGCCCGGTCCGCGAGCCGGTCCACCACCATCCAGCCGATGTTGTGGCGCGTTTTCGCGTACTGCTCGCCCGGATTCCCGAGCCCGACCACGACCTTCACGCTTCCTCCGCGCGGCGGCGGGCGGTCCCGCGGCACGCTGAACGGCCCGAATCCGAGGTGGATCGGGCCTCTCGCCGGATGGTACCGCGCCCCGGAGAGAGTGGCTCACCCGGCGTCTCCGCGTGGCTCACCCGGCGGCGAGGATCGTCCGCTCCAGCGCCCGCATCGCGGCCTCCTCGGCGGGCTCCGCGTGGTCCCAGCCGCAGAGGTGGAGCCCGCCATGGACCACGAGCAAGCGGACCTCGTCGGCCGGGGTCCAGCGGACGTCGCTGGTCTGGCCGCCGCGGCCCTCGACCGCCTGGAGGACGGCGCGCTCGACCGAGACGACGATGTCGCCGAGATGAAGCCGCGTCCCGGGCGGCAGGAGGAATGCCCGCTCGGCGGAGGCCCGCCGCGCGGCCGGGACCCGCGTACCCGGGTGCGGCGGGTACGCCTCCGGCGGCAGGAGCGGGAACGAAAGGACGTCGGTCGCGCCCGACTTCCCGAGGAACGTCCGGTTGAGGCGGGCCAGCTCTGGGTCGTCGGCTAGGACGAGGCCGACCGAGGCGGGCTCCGGCGCCCCTCCCGCCACGAGCGCCGACCGGAGAACGCGCGCGAGAGCGGCAGCGGGCAGCGCGAGCGGTACGCCGGCCCGGATCTCCAGGTCCACGCGGAACGGCGGCAGATAGAACCGGCGCGGGCCCAGGGTCCGCCCGGACGCGGTCACGTGCCGCGGCCGCCGGATCCCGCCTCGCGGCGAGCCTCCAACTCGACGATCTTGTTCTGGGGATAGGCGATCCGCTGGTGGTACATCCCGAGCAGCTGGGCCACGAATGCCGCGCGGACCTGCTCGATGTCGCGGAGAGTCAGCTCGCATTCGTCGAACTGGCCATCCTCGAGTCGCTCCGCGATGATCCGGCTGACCATCGCCCGGATCGCGGGCTCGTCGTGGCTGCCGAGCGAGCGGACCGAGGCCTCGACCCCGTCGGCGAGCATGAGGATCGCCGCTTCCTTCGACTGGGGCTTCGGGCCGTTGTGGCGGAAGCGGCGCTCGTCGAGCGCGTCGGCGGCCGCGAGCCCGGCGGCCGTCCCGAGACCGCCGTACGGC